>JAGVCY010000167.1 GCA_020058965.1 Candidatus Omnitrophota bacterium
AGCTCAGGCGGGCTTGAGTTGGCGCACGGTGCTTCACAAGCGCGAAAACTACCGGCGTGCCTTTGACGGTTTTGACGCCGAAAAAATAGCGCGCTACACGCCTGCCAAGTGCAAAAAACTTCTCCTCGATCCCGGGATCATCCGAAACCGGCTTAAAGTGAGTTCAGCCGTTTCGAACGCGAGAGCTTTTTTGGAAATTCAGTCCAAAGAGGGCAGTTTTTCGAAATATATCTGGAAGTTCACCGGCGGCAAGCCGATCGTGAACCGCTGGAAGACCTTGAAACAGCTGCCCGCCGCAACACCCGAATCCGACGCGATGAGCAAGGACCTCAAAGCACGCGGATTCCGCTTCGTCGGCTCCACCATCTGCTACGCTCACATGCAAGCCACGGGCATGGTCAACGACCATCTCGTAACCTGTCTCCGCCACAAGTCCTGCCAAAAATAATTGCATTAGTCCATTTTATGACCCTTGATTATCTTATTTCATGTGATATCATTATGATAGCAACAGGAGGATGCTGACATGGCCTCAATTTTAGTGCGAAATTTGGATGAAAAAATTGTAAAACGGCTTAAGGAAAATGCGAAACAGCATGGTCGATCGCTTCAGGGAGAGGTTAAGGAAATTCTGACGAACGGAGCAAAAATGAGCCTAACTGAAATGCACCAAATGCTGCAAGAATGGAATAAGCGATGGGGGAAGCGTAAATTCAGCGACAGCACCGAGATGATACGCGAGGATCGTGACCGTTGACTCTGGTTGTTGACGCCAGCATTGCCGTGAAATGGTTTTTTCCTGAAATATATCAGGAAAATGCGCTTCGCGTGCTGACGCTGAAGAAGAAACTTGTCGCACCCGATCTGCTTTGGCCCGAATTTGGAAGTGTGGTTTGGAAGAAGCATCAGCGGCGTGATACGACTCTTGAGGAAGCATCGATGGTGGTTGATAAATTTATGGCTTGCGCGATCGAGTGCTGTCCGACGCAGTTTTTGGTTGCTCGTGCCGTTGCGTTGGCTTACTTTACGGGTGCTGGCATATACGACTCCTTTTACTTAGCGCTTGCGGACGAGAATAATTATGCCTTGGTTTCTGCGGATAAACGCATGTGTGAAGCAGCCAAAAAAGCTCACATTCGCCATTTTTGGATAGAAGATATCTGCTAGTCGTTTTGCGGCGCACACCTTCAACCTACTTGATGCGTTTGGAAATCTTTTGCAGGTCGGAGGGGAAGTCAATCTCGGTCCAGAAGACTGGGCCGACGGGAACGCAGGCGGGGGAGTAGGTTTTCATCAGCTCGCAGTAGGCGTCTTCGTATTCGCAGTTCACAGTGCCGCGCCGGACCATCCGGTCCAGTATCGCAGAGAGCTTCTTACCCGCTTTTGGCCCCATCTTAAAAAATCCGGTCGCTTCGCCCAGGGGCTTGAGATTGGGGTCGAGCGGCTTGGCGATTTTGACGATGCGTCCGGATTTGGCCTGGAGCATCATTTCTTCGCCGGTGGACTTCGCGCGCGGATCCATCAAAAACGCGGCTTCATTCGTGTCTTGACGAAATTTGTTCAACAGGTCCGCCGGAAAATAAACATCCGCGTCCATGACGATCGCTCCATCGCCCAGGTCTTGCCTGGCCGTCCACAGCGATACGATACTGCCAAGCCGGTAGCGGCGGTTGGTCCGGAAGCGGATGTTAAGACCGTGTCCGTGCGCGCGGCAGGCGGCTTTGATCAACCGCGCCTGATGGCCGACGACGATCGTGATCTTACGGATCCCGGCGGCACGGAAGGAGTCCAGGTAGCGCTGCAGCAAAGTTCCGCCGTTCGGGAGTTGAAGCAGGCACTTGGGCGTGAGCTTCGTGGCGGCGCCGAAGCGGCGGCCGACACCGGCGGCCAGAAGGATGGCTCGGCCAACTAATTTTTTACCCGCGAGGTCCGCCGCTTGTTTGACCAGCGCTACGGCGCGCTTGAGCTCCGGTTCGCTGACCAGGCCCAGGTTGGCCAGGCGGAAGATGCGGTTTTTCCACTGCGCCTGACCGGCGTAAATCAAAAATCCCTTTGCACGCATCCAATCGTGAAGCGGTTCGTATGCGACGCCGGCCGGCAGGTGCGCGGCCGTCAGCACATGGGAGCGCGACCCGGCGGGGGCGAGGATCGTGATCCCGGATGCTTCAAGCGCCTTCCGGAGCGTCTCGGACTTGCGTTGGTAGGAAGCGACCCGCCGCGTGACGGTTTCGGCCGCGAGTTCGTCCAGCGCGGCCTTGAGGGCGTAAACCAATTGGACCGAAGGCGTGAACGGCGTGCCGCCCGCGCGCTGGACGGCGAGCGTGCCGCCGAGATCCAGATAAAGTGAATGGTTCGGGTGCTTGATGAGGCAGGGGATCTCGGACTTTGCGGTGAGAACAAAAGCGACGCCGGGGAAGCCGTGCAGGCATTTGCCGGACGCGCCTGCCGCGTAAGCGATCGGCAGATGCCAGGGAATGAGTTCGGCGCCGAGAGAGCTCACCGCGTCCACATGCACGACTAGCCCGTGCTTTTTGGCGAGCCGAGCGACCGATTCAAGCGGGTTCAGGTAGCCGGTCGACGTCTCATGATGGACCATCGCGATCGCGGTGACGGAGCGGTTCTTTTTTAAAAAAACCTCCACGGACTTGAGATCGGGGAACGCGAGCCCTTGGCCGCGCAGGACATGGTGCGCGATCCTATGGCGCTTTAAAATTTCCGCCATCCGCTCGCCGTAGACTCCGTTGGAGAGGACCAGGAATTTTTCGCCCGCGTGTCCGGCGCTGGAGAGCATCGCTTCGACCGCTAGCGTGCCGGAACCTGCAAAAAGCGCCGCTTCATGAGTTTTGTGGATCCCGAAAACGCGGGTCAGATCATCGCGGACCGAGGAAAGCGTTTTGAGAAACTCCGGCTCGCGGTGGCAGATGTCCGGGTTGAGGAGCGCCTGCCGAACACGGTCGCTGACATTGACCGGGCCGGGGTTGAGCAGAACCCACTTTTTTTTAGGGAGAACCGAGCGCGTCATTTGCCCGATTGGAGCGCGGCCGAGAACTTGCGGGTGATTTCTTCGGGGGAGTCGGCGACACGCGGAGGCGCTTCGGATGATTCGGGCTTCACTTTTACGAGCAAAAATGCGGGACCGGGGGATTTAAAAAATCGGGTGAGAGCTGAGCTGAGCGCCGATTCGGTCGCGACGCGCTTGGCGGACCGGTACCCGCTGGCCTTGGCGATGTCCTCAAGCTTGATGTCGGCCGCAAGCGACGCTTGGCCGCCCGTGGACTCGTAGCGGCCGTTGTCGATAACGATATGATAAAAATTCTTCGGCCCGAACGCGCCCGCCATCGGGAGATGCCCCAGATTCATGAGCACGGCTCCGTCCCCATCGATCACAACGATCGGTTGTTTGGGCTTTGCCAGTGCCGCGCCCAATCCGATCGAAGAGGCCATGCCCATTGACCCGATCATATAAAAATTTCCACCGCGCGGAGCCGCGGCCTGTGCCTGCCGGCAAATAAAACCGGTGGCCAAGACAGCGGGCCGGCTTCCGATCTTTTTAAAAATGCAGGCGACCGCTTTGGAAGAGTTGAAGCTCATTGTCCGAAGATTCCCCGGCGGATAAAGATCGCAAAAGGTTTTTGTTGAACATCCGTGACATGCGCCGCTTGGCGGAGGGCGTTGAGCAACTCGGGTGCCTCGGGCGCGACGGCCGAAATACCCACATCTTCCATCAGCTTGAGGCAGGACGCGCCCATCACGATATGCTCGGGCGCGTCGGGCCCGTGACCGCGCCAGGTGACCAGGATCAGAACGGGGATTTTGTAAATGAGGTTGAGAGAAGTGAGGACATTGAGCGAGTAGCCCAGTCCGGAGTTCTGGATGAGCACCGCCTGTTTTTTACCGGCGAGGTACGCGCCCGCAGCCAGGCCAAACGCCGCATCTTCCCGAACCGCCGGGTAATAGGGAATAGACCGATCGGCGGCAAGCGCTTCGAGCAAAGCACCCAATAGCGAGCAGGGGACGCCTGAATAAAAATTATAGCCGCGGTTCTTTAATTCCGCGGAAAAGCGTCTGCCGTTTTCTTGATGTGCCGGTGTCCATTTCATAATCGGCAATTATATCACGGTCAATTAAACGCGGGCAGACCGGTGTTTTGTCGGTTTTGTCGGCAGGTGTTTTGGCGGCAGCGAGGAAAAAGAGTACAATTGGGCTTGTGATAGAATTAAACAAATTTGAAAAACGGCTCGTGGTGCTGGTGTTGGCGGCGTTGTTCGCGGC
>JAGVCY010000239.1 GCA_020058965.1 Candidatus Omnitrophota bacterium
CGGGTTCGGCAAAAATTCCTTCCTCGGCCGCGATCCAGCGATAGGCGTGTAAAATTTGAGCGTCCGTGACCGACGCGATAAGCCCGCCGGATTCCTGCTGTGCTTTTGTCGCGAAAGCCCAGCTAGCCGGGTTTCCGATCTTGATGGCCGTCGCGACGGTCTTAGGGTTTTTTATAACTTTTCCGGTCACGATCGGTGCCGCTCCGCTGGCCTGAAAACCGATCATCTTGGGCAATCGATCGACCACGCCCGCGCGCTTGTAGTCTTGATATCCCTTCCAATAGGCCGTGATATTACCGGCATTCCCGACCGGCATTATATGAAAGTCCGGTGCCATGCCGCCCAGCTGATCGCAGACTTCAAACGCGCCGGTTTTTTGGCCTTCGATCCGGTCGGGATTCACCGAATTAACAAGGGCGATCGGGCGGACGGCCGCGACGGCTCGCGCGAGTTTAAGCGCGTCATCAAAATTGCCGTTGATCGAAATGATCTTGGCGTTTGCCATGATCGCCTGACTGAGTTTTCCAAGCGCGACAGCGCCCGCCGGCAAAATAACAAAACATTTCATTCCTGCCCGCGCGGCATAGGCGGCGGCCGATGCGGAGGTGTTTCCGGTGGATGCGCACAACACCGCGCGAGAACCCTGGTGTTTGGCCTTGGTCACTGCCATGGTCATTCCACGGTCCTTAAATGAACCGGTGGGGTGCGCCCCCTCATACTTGAGCCAGACTTGAAGCCCCGTCAGCTTCGAAAGCTTGGGAGAAAAAATGAGCGGCGTGTTGCCTTCATGCAAGGTCACAATACTTACGTTGGAGGCAATGTCCAGGTGGGAACGATAATGTTCGATCACGCCGGGCCAGTGACCCAGCTGGGATTTCCGGTCGACCGCCATCATCAGGGCGTCTCCGGGTCAACGATGCGGAGACGGACGGGCTTTTCCTTGACGACCGATTGCGCGGCAATGGCGGTCAAAGCTTTTTGGACTCGAGATTCCTCGGTGCGATGCGTCAAAACGATCACCGAAACCGGACTACGGTTGGTTTCCTTTTGAACAACGCTTGAAAGAGAAATCCCGTGACGCCCCAAAATTTGTGCCAGTGTTCCAAAAACACCCGGGCGATCGAGAACCTGAAAACGCAGGTAATACCGCGACCGAATTTCTTGAATGGGGCGGACGCCGGCCGTGCTAAAAATAGGGTCGAGGTTATTCACATTATGACGGCGTGCCTGCGCGATCGCGATCATATCGCTCACGACGGCGCTGGCAGTCGGGCGCTGACCGGCTCCGCGGCCATAGAACATAATGTCACCCGTTTCATCACCCGAAACAAGCACCGCGTTGTTCACCCCGCTCACATTGGCGAGCAAATGACGCTTTTCTAAAAGCGCCGGATGGACCCGCAGTTCCAGCGCGCCATTGCCTTCACGTTGACCGATGGCCAACAATTTAACTGAGTAGCCCAGCTCCGCCGCATAGCGGATATCTTCGGAGGTGACGCGCTCGATGCCTTCACGAAAAATACGCGCGTAGGGAATTTCGGATTTAAACGCCAGTCGGGCAAGTATCGCCAGTTTATGCGCGGTGTCGGTGCCGTTCACATCGAGCGTGGGATCACTTTCGGCAAAACCGGCCGCCTGTGCTTCGCGCAAAGCCATGGGATAGGGCTTCGCATGACGCGACATTTCACTCAAAATATAATTGCAGGTTCCATTCAGGATTCCGACAATTCTCGAAATGCGGTTCGACGCAAGGCCGCTCTGAATTCCCTGTATAACGGGAATCCCGCCGCAAACAGCCGCTTCGATGCCGATGTGACGACCCGTTTGCCGGGCCAAACGGTACAGCGGCAGGCCGCGCTCAGCAAAAAGGGCCTTGTTCGCGGAGACAACGTCTTTTCCACCGCGCAACGCTGACGCGATGAGCGCTCCGGCCGGCTCAACACCGCCAATAAGCTCAACGATTTGATCGATGGATTTCTCGCGGACCAGTTCGGCGGGGCGGCTGCTGATGCGGACGCCCTTAAGGGAGATATCGCGCTTTTTCTTCGGGTTGCGAACGCACACCCCTGCCAAGCGGAACTCGAGTCCCGTGTCACGGCGGATCGCCGCGCCTTTATTGATGAGGATTCGTGCGACACCGGTCCCTACGGTTCCAAGACCGAGCAGGCCCACGCGCACGAGGTTTGTTTGATTTTTCATATGTCATTGACCAAAAGTGGTCGGGGCGAGAGGATTTGAACCTCCGATCTCCTGCACCCCAAGCAGGCGCTCTAGACCAAGCTGAGCCACACCCCGTTAACAGTCTGCTGAAAAAGCCACATCTGCTGCGTTGCGGCTGCGCTCACGCACCGTAGAGTGCGCATCGCTTGCCGCGCCTTGCATCTGCAGCTTTTTGAGCAGACTGTTGTTCAAAAATTCTACCTTACACTCAATCGTCGCGGCACGAGGAACGCCGCGATTCGTTCGCGCTCGGTTCACTCAATCGTCGCGGCATGAGGAGCGCCGCGAACGCGCGTCAATCCGATTCGTTGATAAATTTCTTTTGCATGACGGCGTCGACGATCGCGTCGGTGCCTCGTTTCGCGTGGAGCA
>JAGVCY010000132.1 GCA_020058965.1 Candidatus Omnitrophota bacterium
AGGTTCTTGATTACGGCAGCGTCCGCATCATTCCCGTGCATGGCATTCTCGGCAAGCATCTCGACTCGCTCGAAATGATGTGTGGCGGTTGTTCCATTGATCGGCTCTGCGAACAAATTGACATCGCGCAGAACGATTCCACGGTCAAAACGCTGTTCTTCGATTTCCGCAGCCCCGGCGGCACGGTGCGCGGAACGCCAGAATGCGCCGACATGATTGCCGGTTGCGACAAGCCGACCGTCGCCTTCACGGACTCAAATTGCTGCTCCGGCGCGCTCTGGCTGGCGTCGCAGTGCGATGAGTTTTACGCCACGCGATCCAGCTCAATCGGCAGCGTGGGCGTTTATCTTTATCTCGAAGACCACACGCGCGCGATGGAGATGGAAGGCGTAAAGGCAAATCCGATTTCAGCCGGCGAGTTCAAATTGATGGGCTCGTATTTCAAACCGCTCACGGAAACGGAGCGCGCGTTCCTGCAAAACCAAGTGAACAAGACGCACGCGGAATTCAAAGCCGTGGTAAACTCGAAGCGCCCCGTGGCTGACGAGTTCCTTCAAGGCCAGGTTTTTGACGGCGAGGAGTCCGCGCAACGTGGATTCCTGAGCGGCGTGGTTCACGACTTTGACGAGGCTGTTTCCTTCGCGGCGGAGATGTGACCGTTGACTTCCGCTCATTCAACAAATGGCCTTTAAGTTTTTCAATATCGGCAAAGCGAACGAGGAAGTTTCTCGGCTCGAAGGTGAAGTCACCCGGATCACGTCCGACCTCGCGACGGCCAACGCCAACGCTGAGGCTATCTCCACCGAAGCCGAAAAACTCAAATCCGATTTGACCGCCGCGAATGCGAAGATCGCCGAATTGAATCAAACCGCTTCCGACCTCGCGACGGCCAAGCTTTCGATTCAGTCGCTCACCCATGAGCGCGACGAACTCGCCGCGAAGATCGCCGACCCGAAAGGCGAGATTGCCGCACAGGCCGCGAAAGCCGCGCTGTCCATCGCCGCCGGCCAGGGCGTCACCGCTCCGGTTGCGATTGCGCCGGAAAAGCCCAAGGCGGAAACCAACTTGGAGGCGGCAAAGAAACTCACCGGACTCGCCAAGGTGATCGCGCTGGAAAAGCTCGAAACCGAAGCCCGCAAACAGAACAAAAACTAAGATTTTATGGCACAAGGCACCCTTCTCGACATCGCAAAGCTCAACGGCACCGACAAAGTGGTCGGGCTTGTTGAGGAAAACATGGTGTACGCTCCCGAACTGAGCGTTGCGCCGGGCCGCACGATTCGCGGCACCAGCTACCGCACCGTGTCGCGAGACACGTATCCCGGCGTAGGCTTCCGCGCGGCGAACGGCGGCGTGACCTACACCAAGAGCACGTTCCTTAACCGCCTGCATGAGTGCTTCATCTTCTCCGGCAACGTGCGCGCTGACGTGGCGGTTGCCAACGCGCACGAAGACGGCCCCGAGGCGTTCAAGTCCATCGAGGCGAGCGGCGTGATGAAGCAGGCGTTGATCGACATCGGCTCCCAGTTTTTCTACGGCACGGCGAGCGACGCCCTTGGCTTTCCCGGCCTCAAGACGTTCCATGATGCGTTCACCACCGAGTTGACCGCGCGCAGCATTGACACGCTGGTTGTGGACGCGGGCGGCACGACCGCTTCCACGGGCAGTTCTGTCTATGGCGTAAAATTCGGCGAGTCCGGCATCCAGTTCATTTTCGGTAACGACTCCGGCCTGACGCTGGGCGAGTGGTTCCAGCAGATGGTCAACGACGGCACTGCCGGCCAGGACTATCTCGCGCACGTCGCAAGCATGAATGCGTGGATCGGCTTGCAAGCCGCGAACCCGTATTGTGTGGGCCGTCTCAAAGACGCCACCGCTGATGCCGGCAAGGGCGTGACCGATTCCCGCCTCGAAGACCTGCTCGCGCTCTACCCTGTCGGCTACAAGCCGGACGTGTGGTTTATGACGCGCCGCAGCCGCCGCCAGTTGCAGCAGTCCCGCAGCGTTGTGGTGACGAGCGGCGTTCCGCAGGTCACGGGCAAATCCGGCCCGCTGCTTTCCAGCGGCCAAGACGTGTCCGCGCCGGTTCCGACCGAAGCGTGCGGCATTCCGATTGTTGTCACTGACAGCCTCGTCAACACCGAAGCACTGAGCTAACACCAAATTTTATGAGCCGAGCCATTCGCGATACACTTCTCACGTCGAACACTGTTGTCTTCGGCGTGAACAACTCCACGACCAGCACGCAGGCGTTGGACTTGGGCAGCATCACGCCGTTCCCGGTCACGGAACGCTTCACCGCGCAGATCGTCACGACCGCCGCCACGAACGGCGCGAACAACAAGAACGTGAACATCACTGTTCAGCATTCCAACGTGAACATTGCGGCCAACTTCACCAACTTGATCACCGCCGCGCTGGTCATCCCCGAGGTTGCTGCGGGCTATGCGGCGTCCACCGCCAACGTCGCGCTTCCGCCGAATACGAAACAGTTCGTGCGGCTCCTGTGCCAAACGGAGAACGCTGGCGGCAACCCCAACGACGGCACCGCGCTGTTGCGACTCGCTTTCTAATCCGTTCCGGTTTGTGTTTGGGTCATCCGCCCGGCGATTTCCAAATTGCCGGGCGGTTTTCTTTTGCAAAGCTCAAGAGAAAAATGTATCACCTGCCCAGATGCACGAAGAAACCGAAGACAACTTGCCGCCGGAGAACAAAACCCTGTTCACGATGGCTCTTTACGAATCCGCGCTGCGCCAGATTGCGGCGATTGATTGGCCCGTGAATGTTGCCGGGAACAACCCGCAGAAAATCGCAAAGGACGCATTGAAATGAAACTATTCATAGGACTCCCTGTTTATGCCACCGCGCCCGTGTTCTTTACCCAATGCCTTTTGGCGTTGAAGAAGTCTTGGCCGAAAGATTGGCCCGACCCCGTTGTGGAAATCTGCCAGGGCGACGGCGTGGCGCGCTCGCGCAACATTCTCACCGCGTCCTTCATGCGGAGCGATTGCACGCACATGCTGCAAATTGATTCCGACTTGGTTTGGAGCGCGGAGCATGTTCTGCGGCTGCTCTCGCACGACGTGCCGGTTGTCGCCGGACTCTACGCCAAGAAGCAGGACGGGGAGAATGAGTGGGTGATCAACACGCTGCCAAACCAAGCCGAGCAGCAGGCCAACGAGCGCGGGCTTATGCCCGTGCGCTACATCGGCACCGGCTTCATTATGGTGAAGCGAGAAGTGTTCGAGAAGATGCGCGAAGCCTACCCGGAGAGCCGTTGCCGCGCGGACTACGGCAACCGGGAGATGGAATTCGATTATTGGCCCATGACCGTTTATCGGCCAACGCCGGAAGATGAAGGTCGGTATTTGTCGGAAGATTGGTTTTTCTGCCAGCGATGGCTCGACATGGGCGGGCAAGTGTTGGCCGACTCCGCAGTTGTGCTCAAGCATCTCGGAACCGTGGCCTTCCCGCTTCAATCGCAGGAGGCGAAGATGTTTAACCGAGAAATGACTTCCCCAACCTCACCATGAGCCTTTACGACGAGCGCATTGCCGACCTTCAAGAGATTGAGGGCGATCTGCCGAATACGTTTCAGCACGGCACAGGCGACTCGCAGGTGAGCGGCCCGTGCATTCCGACGAGCAAAGGCGCAGGCACGCAGCTTATCGTGGGCGGCAAGCTGGCGATGGTGCGGCGGACACTTTTTATCCGCGTTTCTTTGTTCACGGCGGGTGAGCCGCGAGCGGATCAAGCCATCAAATTTCGCGCAGATACCGAAGCGGACTTTGTGGAATTTCGTATCGCCTCAGTTATGAAGTCTGCGGACAACGCGCATTTTGAAATAGCCCTCTCGTCGCTCGACAAGC
>JAGVCY010000119.1 GCA_020058965.1 Candidatus Omnitrophota bacterium
AAGCGAATCCGAAGCTCTTAAGTGGGTCGGGCCGTAGAAGTTCACCGACACCGAACGAAGCGTGTTGGTTCCGGTGCGGAAGCTTCTTGTGTAGTCGGCCTTCTCTTCTCCGCGAGAGCCAGCATAATGCGTGGATGAGATTTTTTTAGATGGCCCGGTGAAACTTATTCGGTAGCGGTCAACAATATCGAGATCGGGGGCGCCGTCTTCGGCGTAGTTATAAATGCTGTAGTGCTGCTGTACACCATTTTTAAACTCGTCAACACGGATAACTTTTTCGTGACCGCTGAAGCCGGAGTAGTTGGTCAGGTTTTTGAGTTTGAGAGATGGGCGCCCTCCGAGCTCTGAGGCGGTAAGAACCCCATCCTTAGGATCAAAAATTCCGTCGCCATCTGAGTCATCCGGATTGCCATCGTTATCTAAGTCTGGGTAAGCATCATAAGTTCCGATGAATGTATCCACGGAACTTTTTGCCGCGACTCCTGATGCTTCTGAAAACAACGATTTTTCTACCTGTGCAACAGAACGGAGGTTTTTACCCTGATAAGTGTAAACCGATGTGTAGCGGATATCGGCCTCCTTACCTTTCTTGTAGGTTTCGGCGTAGAGGACTTTGTTGTCGGAATTGGTAGTGGTGTCGTAGAAGGAACGGGTTTCGATATAGTTCGGGGATGCTCCAGCACTAGTGTCGTAGCTTCCTTTATATGTGGTTACAGTTTCAATTTTGGTGGAATCGCCCAAAGAGTAGACATAAACGCTGACGGACTTGGCGTAGGCGCTTGCGGCTGCGCCGACATCCGAAAGACTGTCGATATTCTCTTTAGTAGTACCCGAGTTGAATTGAACTGAATAAGTGGTTTGAGACTTTCCATCCGCATCTTCAGTGTAATAAGTAATCGAACGAATCGACTCACCATTAGAAGGCTTATTATCAGCAGCGACAGCGCCCTGGTCCTTGTCTTTAAATTGAATGGTTCTCTCAAGCGTACCACCATCAGCGCCGTAATCATAAAAGATGGTCCAGTGGTTGTTGAGTCCCACATAGCTTAAATTCTCCGACACATCATAATGGAATTGCGTGTCGTAATTCAGGGCGCTGGGAGCCCCATCTTCCTTGTAGTAAGCATTCATCAGTTTTCCGCTAGTGAAAAGAAGGACATACTTGGTGACCCAAGTTGACCCGTCAAAATATTGAATGTCGATTTTACCGCTCGATACCGATCCCTGTATTTTTCCAGATGTTCCGCCGGCAACAATGCTCTGCCAAATATCCTTCGGGTCCTGGGGAAGATTAGCTCCGAGATCGCCCACCCCGTACTGAGCGGCTTGAGCGACGAAGTCGATCTTTTCTTCGCCGCGGGCGCCGTCGTAGTGGGAGTTGGAGATTTCGATGCCCGAGTAGCGCTCACGGGCGGCGTCTATCTCCATTCCCTCGGTGTCATAAAGGATGCTGTTGAAGAGGGTGCCGGCCTTGTAGACGAAGTCGGTGCGTTCGGCGATGGAGTAGGTGCCGTCGCCGTTGGAGACATAATCGAATTGTTGGTTGGCGCGTTCCGAACCGCGGCCGCCTTTAAAAGTGGTTTCGGTGACAAGCTCACCGGTAAAGGTTCCGCCGGTGGGGGTTCCGTCATTGTCCAGCGTAAGGACACCGGTTAGTTTTTCTCTTGCCTCATCAAACGCGAGGCCGTCCGTATCAAATATATAGGAAGCGACCAGGCGGCCGTCTTCGTACATGTAGTCGGTCCGCTCAGTGACAGCATAAGCCCCGGTCGTCTCATCCAGCTCCAGCTCAAACACCTGACTCTGGCGCTCGCGATCCTTTTCGCCTTCAAAAACGGTCTCCGACTTCAGCGTGCCCGCAAAACCGCCGCCGGATAGAATGTTTCCGTCGTCGTCAAACACCACCGGCCCGGCAAGCTTTTCCCGTGATTCAGAAAAAGTTGCCCCGGAATCGCGAAGGTCTATCGTGTAATTCCGGATGAGCTTGCCGTCCTCGTCATAAATATGGTCTGTCCGCTCGGTGACCTCATAAGCACCGGTCGTCTCGTCCAACTCATAATCAAACTTCTGACTGATTTTTTCCCTGTCTTTTTCGCCGGTATAAGTTGTTTCCGAAGTCAACTTCCCGGTGAATTCCACCCCCTCCGGCTTGCCATCCGCATCAAACTTAAGCTCACCGGAGACCTTCTTCTTTGCGTCCGCAAAACCTGTTACATCCGCCGTATCAAACACCGCCACATCGATCAACCGTCCGTCAGCGCCGTAAATGTAATCGGTCCGCTCGGTGACTTGGTAAGTCCCGATCCCGGTCGCCTTGTCTCCATCAAATACATAATCAAACGACTGATCTGCTTTTTCATGCCCCGCATCGCCGGTGAAGGTCTGCTCACCCGCCAGGATCCCGGTAAAATCCCCCGTGATCGTCCCATCCTCGTTAAACACCAAGTCCCCTGAAGATTTCTTCCGCGCATCGGCATTCGACAACCCTTCGGTGTCAAATGACATCGTCCCCCGCCGCCCCCAGCGCTTACCGTCAACCGCATACTTCGCGGCATACTCTTCATAATCGTACTCATCCCGCGAAACAATAACTCCGTCCCGGTAATGCAGCGCCTGATCCAATCTCTCAGTGTCCTTAGCCCCCGTGTAATTCTCTTCCAAAACCAGGTCGTTCACATACGCCGCGTCCCCGGCAACCATCGCGCTGTGCACAGCGGCCCACCCATCCTTGCCGTAGTACTCAGAAATATCGTACTTGCGCACCTCGATCAGCGCGCCGCCCCCGCCGTACTGGTAGGTCTCAAATGTTGCCGGCGTATTCTCATCGGGCTTCCCGGAATAATCGGTGTAAATCTCACTGACCTTTTCCTTCCCGCGCTCACCGGTGTATTTCGCCAGACGGGTGACCCAATCTTCCTTCAGCTGACCCAAAAACTCAGGCAGCTCCGTATCAAACCCCTTACCCAAAATGTCATAACTCTTAACTTCCGTCATGACCTCACCCGCGTAGGTGTAAAGGTCAACACTCGACGGCACCCCGTCCGAATTAAACCCGCCCACCGAATACAAGATCGTCTCATGACCCGATTTGCCCCGATAATAACTCACGGACTGAACCCGCTTCGCCATCTCGTCCTTAATATCTTCCATGCCGACATCGGTGAAGCCCTGAAAATATTTGCGGCTATTTTCACCGCTGACTTCCCGCCCCGCCGCGGTCCACCGCGCCGCGTCCATGCCGGCAATGTTGTAAGTCGTCACCTTCTTTAGAGCACGATCCATCCCGGAACCGGCGTATTCATATACGATAAGTTGCTGGGGGTTACCATCGGAATCATAATCGGTGAGCTGAAACGAAGGGGCTTGTGAAGGGCTCTGCGGATTAGCCTCTTTCTTCGGATCGTCGTCATGATTTTTCTTTTTACGGAGACGCCGCGTCATGGCGTCCTCGACTGAGGAACCGGAATCCAGATCCGAGTTTTTTTGGTCGATCATGTCTTCTTGTCTGCGCTGCTGCTCGAGGAGATACCGGGGTAGGAATTTTTTTTCTTCGGATTTTTGCCGCTGGAGTGCGGTCTTTAAAAAATCATCAGCCGCCCACGCCACATCGTGTGTGATGAAAGAAACTATCACCACAATCGCCAAAATACGAAAGCTTGGCGACCACCGCGATCTGAATGCTTTTTTGTATCGATTTTCTTTTAGCATTTCCGTTTCTTAATTTGCATTTTATAGCATTTTAAATGAATTTATTATTTGCGATATTGCACTGAAATTTAATACCGTTTTTTAATAATGCTCAAATCCATATGCTTAGTATATGCCATGGAACCTGACTATTCAAGATGCCAAGAAATTTTCTTTATATTGATATTTCTAACTATTCAGTCCTACGATTGACTCCCCTTTTCCATCCGTCCGGCGATGAGCTGACCCATTTTTTTATACCCCTCAACATCGGGATGAAGTCCATCCGGTGTGGACACCAGCTGTCCCTGATGAGCAGGATCCTCCAAAAGTCTAAAAGTATCGCACAAGATCAGTTTCTCTCGGCGAGCGTTGTTTCGAATCCAGTGATTTAATTTTTGAAGCTCAAGATAGGTCGCTGGCGCCATGCCTGCATACGGGAGGACCGTGCAAGCGACGACATTGATCTTCGCGCTATGGGCAACTTTGTAAATTTTTTTAAGATTTTTAATGATGCTTTTGGCGTCATATCCTTGAAATAGGTCGTTGACACCCGCCAGCACGATCACATCATGCGGATGCATTTGAACGACATCCGTATCAAATCGGGCCAGAATCTGGTCGGACCTCTGTCCGTTCACCCCCATGTTCACGACCGTCCAAGTCGGCTGCATCCGCATCATCCAATAGGCGTACTGGCTTTTGCGATCGCCTCGCCCGCTCGGAGGCGCTTCACGGGGTGACGCAAAACCCGGCGTTCCCGCCGTGGTGGAATCGCCGAGGGCGACGATCACGCGGCCGCGTTCAGCCGAAATTACCGAAGAACTTGTCATGATGAAAAATACGAGGAGTGGAGCGACCTGCGAGAATCGAACTCGCGTCTCGAGCTTGGGAAGCTCGGGTATTGCCACTATACGAAGGTCGCGAAAAAAGTTCACCGCAATTATACGCTTAAATTGACAGCATCTTCCGGTAGTCGCGCAGGCGTTTTTGGATCTCGCTCGGGCGTAGTGAGGCCAAACGGTTGACGCTGAAGCTTTGGACATTAAACGAAGCGACCACGGATCCGTGGAGCACCGCTTCGCGCACATCCTTCGGCTTGGGCTTGTCGCAGCGCGCGAGATACCCCAGGAATCCGCCGGCAAAAGAATCCCCCGCGCCGGTCGGATCACGCACATCATCCAGCAAATACGCCGGAACGGCGAAATGTCCATTGTTGGTGAAACATGCGGCGCCGTATTCGCCTCGCTTCACGATCACGATCTTGGGACCGAGCTTCATGAGTTTGCGAACCGCCTTCAGCAGATGCGATTCGCCCGACCATTGACGGATCTCACCGTCATTCATCAGAACAATATCCACATTTCGCAAAACCCGATCGAGCGAAGCGGGCGCGCTTTCGATCCAAAAGTTCATGGTGTCGCAAGCGGTCCATTTGGGCTTGCGGGATTGCTGAAGCACGCTCCACTGCAGGTCCGGATGGATGTTGGCCAAAAAAAGGTGGGGGGCGTGAAGATGCTGTTTCATCAGAACGGGTTTAAATTTTTCAAAAACATTCAGCTCTGTCTTCAGCGTGATGGCGCGGTTCAAGTCCTTCTCGTAATAACCCTTCCAATGAAAAGTTTTACCCTGTTCCACCAGAAGTCCGTCGATCTGGATCCCCAATTTTTTTAGCAATTGTATGTGCTGTTGAGGAAAGTCATGTCCCACGACACCGACCAGATGCACCGGACAAAAAAAACGCGCCGCGCATGAAAAATAAACGCCGGATCCGCCCAGAGACCGCTCCACTTCCCCAAAAGGCGTTTTAACGGAATCCAGCGCCACGGACCCCACCACCACCAGATCCCGCGAGGATTGGCTTAAATGCTTCTTTTTCATATGCGGCTCTCCTGTTGTGTGAGCAGTTTTTTAAAAGCTTCCGCCGCCGCGCGGACATTGTCCGCGTCCTGCACGGCACGCACCACCGCGATACGGTCCGCGCCCATGCGCAGCACTTCGCGTGCGGTCTGGAGACTGATCCCTCCGATGGCAAAAAATGGCTTGCTGATTTTTCCGTCAATTTCTCGGATCTGCTCAGGTCCGATCGCGCGGTAATCGGGCTTGGTCGGCGTCGAGAACATGGGCCCGAAGCCCAGATAATCAACGGCTTCCCCGCTGGCTGTGATCGCCTGTGCGGGTGAATGCGTGGACTTTCCGATCAACAACCCAAAGCCCGCGCGGCGCCGAACTTCCGTCACCGCAAGATCATCCTGCCCAATATGAACCCCGTCCGCGCCCGAGTCGATCGCGGCCGTCACATCGTCGTTGACGATAAAAAGCGCGCCCAAATCCTGAACAATTTTTCCGACGGACCTAGCCCGCCGCGTTAAATCGCCCGTCGACGCGCCTTTCATGCGCAATTGAATAATATCCGCGCCGCCCAGAACCGCTTCGCGCGCGACCGCTTCGGCCGGACGCCCGCCCGCGCTTTCGGAACCCAGAACCACATACAACCGCGCGTTAGAGAGCTTTTCGTTTTTCGTAATCATAAACATCAAAACGCAATTTTTTGATCCGGTCGCTTAAGCGGCCATCGACGAGCTTGAGCACTTCTTCAAGGACCCGAAGCGATTCCTTGGCGCGCTGAAGATTGGCAAAGTAAATGTCGTCCATGTGGTCGCGCCGTTTTTCAAGCGCATGCGGCGCCTTGCCCTGATCGGCGGAAACATCGCGGCCGCCAAGCAATGCTTTTTGAGGCAGCTGCTTCAAAACAGCCGTGACCGCATGCCTCATCCCTCTTAGCTCGGCGGAACGCGCAGCGGAGCGGCCCGCCGCCGGGTCCGCGAACCGCTCAATATCCTCGCAAACCCGCAGGGCCTCGCGCGCGCGGTTAAAATTAGCGTCCAACAGAGTCCAACAGGCCCGACCGGTTTTTTTTGCGATCACCGGATCACCGACGCTTTGCCCCGGAACGAATTTTTTCAACAATATTTGTGGTTGAACGCCCTTTAATAAAAAGTCCCGAGATCACACGCCCGCCGCGCGCCTCGACCACATCCCCGCCGACAATCGCCCCCTTGGACCAATCCCCTCCTTTAATCAGCACATCCGGCTGAACCGCCTGGATCAATCGGTAGGGCGTGTCCTCGACAAAAGAAATAGCGCAGTCAACCGGCTTCAGACTCTCGAGCAGCAGCATCCGCTCCGCCAGCGGTAAAATTGGACGGCCCGCGCCCTTCAGCCGGCGAACCGACGCGTCGGAATTAACGCCGACCACGAGGAAGTCCCCGTAGGTTTTGGCCTGCTTTAAAAAACGGGCATGCCCGGCATGGATGAGGTCATAACAGCCATTGGTAAAAATAATCCGCTGACCGGATTTGCGGGCGGCTTGAATTTTTTTAAGAGAAACGCGGGATGCGGCGGTTGAGGTCGTTCCCATAAGCTCTTTTTGGGTTAACCGGCGGCTGAGATGGCTTCGTCTATGAGCCGGCAAAGCGCGTGGCCGATGGCGATGTGACATTCTTGAATGTGCGCGGTCCGCTCGACCGGGATCACGATCGCGATATCAGCCAATTTTCCAAGTTCTCCGCCGTTACGCCCGGCCAGGCCAATGGTTTTCATCCCGCGGGCTTTTGCGGCCTGGATCGCGAGATTTACATTTTTGGAATTGCCGCTGGTCGAAATTCCGACCGCGACATCCCCCGCCTGTCCCAACGCTTCGACTTGCCGCGCAAAGATTTTATCAAACGAATAATCGTTGGCGACCGCGGTCAGAATAGAGGTGTCCGTGGTTAAGGCGATGGCCGGCAGGGCCCGCCGCTCGGTTTCGTAACGGCCGACGAACTCGGCAGCCAAATGCTGCGCGTCGCTCGCCGATCCGCCATTTCCAAAAAAAAGCACCTTTTTCCCCTTCAAAACAGCATCCACCAGAATTCTGCCGGCGGATTCGATGGTCGGAAGAAGCTCGGTAATTACGCGCCGCTTGGCCGCGATACTTGCCTCCAGGTGCTCGGCGATGATCTTCTGCATGTTTATCCGAAGAATTTGGACGCCAGTTTGTAGAACTCTTTGTCCACGACCTTAAGCTTGCGGGTCGCGTCGGCGATCTTGACACTGATGATCTGAGCGCCGGAAAGCGCGACCATATGGCCGAATTTCTTCTGCTTGACCAATTCGACCGCCTTGACGCCAAACCGGGTGCCCAGCACGCGGTCAAACGCCGTCGGAGAGCCGCCGCGCTGAATATGCCCGAGTTCGGTGACGCGGGTTTCAAAGCCGGTGCGCTTTTCAATTTCTTTACCCAAGCTATGCGAAATTCCGCCGAGCAGCACATGACCAAAGGCATCCTTTTTCTGCGTTTTCAGGATCAAGTCCCAGCCCTTGATCTGAGCCCCTTCCGCCACGACGACAATGCTGAAGCTCTTGCCGCGCGCGTGGCGCTTTTGGATGGTGCCAATGATCTCGTCCATCGTGACCGAGAACTCAGGTATCAGGATCATGTCGGCGCCGCCTGCCAAACCCGCGTGAAGGGCGATCCATCCCGCGTGCCGGCCCATGACTTCCACCACCATGATGCGGTGATGACTCTCGGCCGTCGTATGCAGACGGTCAATGGCTTCCATCACGACATTCACCGCGGTGTCAAAACCAAAGGTGTAATCGGTGCCGGACAAATCGTTGTCAATTGTCTTGGGGACGCCCACCACCGGGAATCCCTCGGCCGAAAGCTTCGTTGCCACGCCCAGCGTGTCCTCGCCGCCGATCGCCACCAGCGCATCGAGGTTCAGGCCCTTCCAATTTTTCTTTAGATTGGAAAGCGCTTCACGATCCTTGTACGGATTGGTGCGGCTCGTGCCGAGTATGGTTCCGCCGCGGTGCAAAATACCCGTCACCGTCGTCAGGTTGAGCTCCATCGGCGGTAAATTGTTCACCAATCCCGCCCAACCGTTGCGAATACCGACCACTTCATCGCCATACGGCAGCGCCGCGCGAACGATCGCGCGAATCACTGGGTTCAATCCCGGACAATCTCCGCCGCCTGTCAAAACTCCGATTCTCATGGGTGCTGTGCCTTTCTATTGGTCATCGCATTTGCTTCCGCGCTTGGCGTAGCTGGTAACTTGACCGGTTAATTAAGACTGCTCTTTAAGGTATTTACCAAATAGCCGGGGGATAAAATCAGTGTAGAATTGTCCCCGCTTAAAGATCGGATTACGCAAAATTTCGCGGTGGAGCGGAATGGTCGTCTTAATAGGCTCGACAATATATTCATCGAGCGCGCGCGTCATAACCTTAATGACATCGTCCCGGTCTTTTCCATAGGCCATCAATTTAGCCACCATCGAGTCGTAGTAAGGACTGACCACCTGTCCCGCAGCCACATGCGTGTCAATTCGTATCCCGGGTCCGCCCGGCGCGTAATAACGGTCGATGCGGCCCGGCGACGGCGCAAAATTATTCTGATAATCCTCGGCATTGATCCGGCATTCGAGCGCATGGCCATTCAGCTGGACTTTATCCTGTTTTTTGATGGTCATCGGCAGACCCGCCGCAATGATGATCTGCTCTTTGACGAGATCAAGCCCCGTTACAAGCTCGGTGATGCCGTGCTCGACCTGGATCCGGGTGTTCATCTCAAGAAAATAAAAACTCCCGTCCTCATTGAGCAAAAACTCGACCGTGCCCGCGTTAAAATAATTCACAGCCTGCGCCGCCTTGATCGCGACCTCACCCATTTTACGCCGCAACTTCGGATCAACGGCCGGCGAAGGACTCTCCTCGATCAGTTTTTGATGCCGCCGCTGAATAGTGCAATCGCGCTCGTTCAAATGGATGAGATTGCCGTGCCGGTCGCCCAGAACCTGAATTTCGACATGGCGGGTTTTTTCAAAATATTTCTCGATATAAACCGCCGAGTTGCCAAAGGCCGCTTCCGCTTCGCGTTCCGCGGTCATGATGGCACTTACCAGCCGAACATCGTTATGACAGACCCGCATGCCTTTTCCGCCGCCGCCGGCCGACGCCTTGATAATAACCGGATATTTAAGCCGCTTGGCGATCTGAAGCGCGTCATCCTTGTCCTTGACCCGCTCGTAGCTCCCGGGCACCAAGGGCACGCTCGCTTTTTTAACCGTTTCGCGTGCGGCCATTTTGTCGCCCATGCGCCGGATCGAATCCGCGGAGGGTCCGATAAACTTGATCTCGCACGATTCGCAGACTTCCGCGAAATGAGCGTTTTCGGCCAGGAACCCGTAACCCGGATGAATGGCTTCCACATCGGTGATTTCGGCGGCGCTGATGATGGCGGGAATATTGAGGTAGCTGTCCTTGGGAAGCGGCCCGCCGATGCAGACGGCCTCGTCCGCGACACGGACATGGAGCGAATCTTTATCGGCCTGGGAGTAAACGGCGACGGTTTTAATGCCGAGCTCATGTGCCGCCCGGTTGATCCGGATAGCCACTTCACCGCGATTCGCTATGAGTATTTTTTTAAACATTCGGGTGGATCGGTTGGTTTCTGCCAATCCGCCAGATTACGCGGTCACCGAGAACAAAACCTGACCGAATTCGATGGGTGACCCGCTCTGAACATGGACCTCGGTGACAGTCCCTTTGATCTCGGATTTAATTTCGTTCATCAGCTTCATCGCTTCGACGATGCAAATCACCTGACCCACATCGACTTTTTGCCCAACTTTGAGGTAGGGCTCGGCGTCGGGTGCCGGAGCGGAATAAAAAGTACCCACCATCGGAGATTTAATGGTGATGCCCGGAGCTGCGGTCGGTGTGGCGGCGGGTACTGCGGCGGCGGCGGCGGGAGCCGACATCATTCGCGGCGCCTCTTGGACCATAATGCCTTCCCGGCCCTTTTTAAGCTTGATCTTGGAACCCTCGGTCTCGACCTCCACTTCCGTGAGCTCGTTCTCATTCATCAACGCGATCAAATCCTTGATTTCTCTCAGGTTCACTTTATTCCTCCAAAATTTTTGGTGTTACGCGCGCTCGATGTAGTCGCCGGTACGCGTGTCGACTCGAATCATTTCGCCCGGACCGATAAAAAGCGGTACCTTCACCGTCGCTCCCGTCTCGAGCGTCGCGGGCTTCGACCCTGACTTGGCCGTATCGCCGCGCACGCCCGGTTCGGTTTCGGTGATCTTGAGCGTCACGGATGCGGGCATTTCGATGGTTAATAATTCATTGTCGCAATACAGCCCAGTGACATTCATATTGTCTTTGAGATAAAGCATCTGCGCTTCGATCAGGCTCTTGTTGATCACGACATCTTGAAAATCTTCGGTGTTCATGAAGTGAAGCAGTTCGCCGTCGGCGTAGAGGTATTGAATTTCGCGGCGCTCGAGAAAAACATCTTCGAAGGCGTCGCCGGAGCGGAAAGCTTGCTCAAGGGCCTGGCCTGTTTTCATATTCACCATCTTGGTCCGCACGATCGGGGCGCGCTGTTGCATTTTGACATGCTGGAACCAGGTGATTTGACAAAGTTGATTGTTGTATTTAATGACAATGCCGTTTTTAAACTCATTCGCGGTGACCATAAATTGAATGCCTTATCGGTTGATGGACTGAAGTTTTTTAGGGATCCGGGCGGTGAGCACTTCGGCTCCGCGGTCGGTGATCAGCGCCATGTCTTCGATTCGGACCCCGAATTGACCCGGCAAATAGATGCCCGGTTCAACCGTGATCACCATGCCCGGCTCCAAAATCTCCGGCGAGCGGGTCGAAATCGACGGCGCCTCATGGATCTCAAGCCCGACCCCATGGCCGGTGCTATGACCAAAAAACTTCCCAAATCCTTTTTTATCTATGTAATTACGGCAGGCCAGATCCACCTCTGAGGCCTTAACCCCCGGCCCTGCCTTGCGCAACCCCAGCTCCTGGGCCTGGAGAACAGTATCATAAATCTTGCGCTTCAAAGGCGGTATTTTACCAGTGAAAAAACAACGGGTCAAATCAGTGGAATACCCCTGGTAGACGCATCCCATGTCCACCAGGATCAGATCGTTGTCCTTCACCACCGTCTCCCCAGTGACGGCATGCGGCATTGATGAATTCGGGTCCGCTGCAATAATAATATCAAAAGATGGTTTCTGGGATCCGAACATTTTTGTGTCATATTCAAGTTTGGCCAATATTTCCCGCTCCTTCATGCCCGGAGCAAGACTCGCGGTCAGACTCTCAACTCCCAACCGCATGATCTCCACGCATTGCTTGATCTTGGCAATTTCGCCGCGGTCCTTGCGAATCCTAAGCGCTTCCACCGCGTCCGATACGGGAACCAAGACGGCTCCGCTGCAAGCCCGCGACAGCGCTCGATAAAGAGCGAACGAAATCCTGCCGGCCTCCACCCCAAGACGACGCACTCCGTGCTTTTCGCACAATTCCTTGACCATCACCGAATACGGCTTTTTATCGCGAAGGAGGATCGTAAAACCCTTCAACTCGCGCTGCGCTTGCTCGACATAGCGAAAATCCGTCAAAAAGTACCGCTTGTCCCGCAAGATCAAAACAAACGACTCGGTGCCGGTGTAACCGCTCAAGTACGATACATTCGGCTCGCATCCGATAAAAAAAGCATCCAAATTCTTTTTATCAAAAACGGGGCCGAAATTTTTAAGTCGTGAGGCGCTGTTCATTATTTATTCTTTCGTGTTTTGCGGGGCGCTGACTTTTTGGCATGGGCCACGGCGCCGTTTTTCAAGCGGCGACTCAGTGCCAGAAGTCCTAATTCATAACTGACTCGCCCAAATCCTGAGATCTGCCCCACCGCGGCCGGCGCGATGAGCGATTGATGACGGAATGCCTCCCGCGCATAGATATTGGAAAGATGAACTTCGACGGTCGGAATGCTGACGGCCGAGACTGCATCTCGAATCGCGACGCTCGTATGGGTGTAAGCCGCCGGATTGATCAGGATTCCATCAAAGCGGCCGTCCGCCGATCCGATCTTCGAAACGATCTCCCCTTCATGATTGGATTGAAACACTTCCAGGGACAACCCTTCTTTGCGGGCGCAGAGCGACAGATCCCGATTAATTTCGGCAAGCGTTGTCCGGCCGTAAACGCCCGGCTCGCGGCGGCCGAGCAGATTCAGATTAGGACCATGGATGACCAATATCTTTTTCATCTAATCCCTCATGCGGTTTTTATATTTTTGAAGTTGAAGTGATAATCCGGACGGATCATGTAGACGACGCCGCCGACAGCGCTTAGAAGAATGATGTAAAAAAGGTAAAG
>JAGVCY010000265.1 GCA_020058965.1 Candidatus Omnitrophota bacterium
ACCAATTCCTGTACGCACCGTCCATCCGCAATAAAGCGTTTCTCGTCACATCCGAAAATACCGCCTCCCTCCGCTACATGACGACCGAAGTGGTCCGCTGGGAAAGCGCTGTCAATTACAAGATCCGGCAGGCGCGTTTGGGCGGCAAATATGATCGGATCCTGCTCTTGGATGATGCCAAAAACTTGCATGTGATGCAGCTGGATGATCCCCACCCTGAAGCCGGCTGGAAAGCCTTTTTCGGCAAGATCTGGTATGAGGGATATGACAAGCCCGAATATTCCTGGCAGTCTTCCGGCGCGACCGATGAATTCGAAGCTAAGCTTTCGCTCATTCCGCTCATCATCGGGAGCCTCAAGGGAACTTTTTACGCGATGTTGTTCGCGCTGCCGATCGCGCTCCTTGCGGCGCTCTACACATCTCAATTTGCGAGCCCTTCGGTCAAGTCGATCGTGAAGCCTGTGATGGAGATCATGGCGTCCTTGCCGTCCGTCGTCCTGGGATTTCTTGCGGCGCTGTGGCTGGCCCCGCTTATCGAGCATCATGTCCCGTCGCTTATTTTGATCGTTCTGACGCTTCCGCTCACGGCGCTTCTGTGCGGGTTCCTGTGGACGCGTTTTCCCCGGTCCAACACTCATTGGATCAAGCCCGGGTATGAGTTCATCCTGCTTGTGCCGGTGCTGTCTGCGGTGAGCATCGCCATTTGGCAGATGGGCCCTTGGTTGGAATCCTGGGCTTTCCTGGCGAAGGACCCCGTCACCGGCGCCGCGATCGCCGATTTTCGTCTCTGGTGGCCGCAAGTTACCGGCACGCCGTTCGAGCAGCGCAATTCGCTGGTCGTGGGTTTTGTCATGGGCTTCGCGGTGATCCCGATCATTTTCACCATTACCGAGGACGCGCTGTCCAATGTGGCTCCGACACTTCGCTCGGCGTCGCTCGCGCTCGGCGGGAGTCGCTGGCAGACGGCGTGGCGCGTGATGCTCCCAACGGCGTCGGCGGGCATCCTGTCGGCGATCATGGTCGGCTTTGGCCGTGCCGTCGGCGAGACAATGATCGTCGTGATGGCGACCGGCAACACGCCGATCATGGACTTTAATATTTTTTCGGGGATGCGCACACTGTCCGCGAACATTGCCGTCGAATTGCCCGAAGCGCCGCATCACAGCACGCTGTACCGCTCTCTCTTTCTGGGCGCGATGATGCTTTTTATGATGACCTTCTTCGTTAACACACTGGCCGAGCTCCTTCGCGAGCGGCTTCGCCAGCGTTACAAGACGGTGTAATAAATGCCGATTCTTGAGAAAAAACCCATTAACCCCCATCCGGCCTTCCGCCCTGCAGATCCGCGCGCGGCGGTCAAAAAACGCTCCACTTACGGTGAGCCGTTGGTGTGGCTCACATCGGTCGGTCTCTCCGCAGGACTTCTCATGGTCGTGGCTCTTTTGGCGGTCGTTTTTGTGAACGGGCTGACCGTGTTCTGGCCCAAGCCGGTTGCGGCTGTGACGCTCTCGCCTAACGCCAAGGATTCCGTAGGCGGCGCCAAATCCTTCGCCGGTACCGTCATCAAGCATCAAAAAAAGATCACGCACGCGGCGGTCATTCCCGGCCAAAAATCTTCCGACGCTCCTTACGAATGGCAGTTTTATATCGGTAACAAGGACCTGTACGGGCTCGGTTACAAATACATCGACAACGCCGACATTGTGGGGATGAGTCGTCCCAAGGACATCATCGTGATCGAGCGGCTGGAATACGGCAACGCGATCGGGCGGGCGGTGTCGCTGGTCGAGGACGATGGTTCCGTGGTCGCGGCGGAACACGCGTCTTTCGGGAACCGTTTTTCCGCCAAAGTCCGCACCGCCAACGAGCGCCGGGCAGAGATCAAGGTGATCGAAAAATCCAAGATCGGCCGCGTGAACGCTCGGATGCGTGAGTTGACTCTCCAGTCGCAGGAGCTGGAAAAGCAGGTGAAAGGCCTTCCCAAGCACCGGCAGAACGATCCAGAACTGAGCCACGAGCGCAAATCGATCGAGCATGAGGAACGCGGTCTCCAGGAGGAATATGACCAGTTGGCGGCTAAGGCGCGCGCGCTCCGCGAGGTCCAGAATGCGTCCACGCTCAAATACCGCCTCCTCTCAGGACAAGAAAAAGATCTTCCGATCGGGCAGGTCGTCAGTTTTTATTATCCCAACCAGCTGAGTCTGGTCCAGAAGATCGGACATTTTTTTCATTCATTCTGGAGGTTCCTGGCTGAAGAGCCGAGAGAAGCGAACACGGAAGGCGGTATCTTTCCGGCGATCTTCGGGACATTTGTGATGACGCTTATGATGAGTCTGGCGGTGACGCCGTTCGGCGTGATCGCGGCGATCTATCTCAGGGAATACGCCAAGCAGGGGATCTGGGTGCGCATGGTCCGTATCGCGGTGAATAATCTCGCAGGTGTACCGTCCATCGTGTTCGGCGTCTTCGGTCTGGGGTTCTTCGTTTATTTCGTGGGCGGGACGATGGATAAGATTTTTTTCAACTCGGCCCTGCCGACACCGACATTCGGCACCGGAGGCATCTTATGGGCCGCGCTCACGCTCGCGCTCATGACGGTGCCGGTCGTGATCGTCGCGACCGAGGAGTCCTTGGCCGCGGTACCTCGGGGAGTGCGTGAGGGTTCGCTCGCTTGCGGAGCGTCCAAATGGCAGACGATCCGCAGGGTCGTGCTTCCGGCAGCGGCTCCCGGGATCATGACGGGATTTATTTTGGCGATGGCGCGCGGCGCGGGCGAAGTGGCGCCGCTCATGATGGTCGGGGTGGTCAAACTGGCTCCGACCCTGCCGTTGGATACCGTTGTTCCGTTCGTTCACCTTGAGCGCAAGTTCATGCATTTGGGATTTCATATCTACGACCTGGGCTTTCAATCACCGGACTCCGAGGCGGCCAAGCCGATGGTGTTCGCGACGACGCTGGTTCTGATTCTGCTGATCTTAGCGCTCAATTTGACCGCTGTCCGAGTACGACAAAACCTAAGGCGAAAATATGCCCTCTCAGCTGTATAATGACGAGGAAATCACCATGACGGACACACAGATCGGCTCACACATCAACGCAGAAGCTCCCCGGAGCAAGGCTCAGGCGCATGACGCTTTTCCGAAGGCGGACACATCGCCCGATATCGCGCTCATTCAAGCGCGGAACTTCAACTTTTTTTATGGGAAGCAGCAGGCGCTTTTTGACATCTCGCTCGATATTCCTGAGCGCAAGGTGACCGCGTTCATCGGACCCTCCGGCTGCGGCAAATCCACTATCTTAAGAAGCATCAACCGCATGAACGATCTGATCGAGGGCGTGAGCCACGGGGGCGACATCACGATCGGCGGCACAAGCATTTACGATCCGCAGCTGGAAGTGATCGGGCTCCGCCGTCGGGTGGGTATGGTTTTTCAAAAATCAAACCCTTTCCCCAAATCCATCTACGAAAACGTGGTGTACGGTCTTCGTGTCGCGGGCGAAAACCGCAAGGCCAGACTCGACGAGGTTGTTGAACAGAGTTTGAAGTCCTCCGCGTTGTGGGATGAAGTCAAAGACCGCTTGCAAGAAAGCGCGCTGGCGCTCTCGGGCGGTCAGATGCAGCGTCTGTGCATCGCGCGCGCGATCGCCAATGAACCGGATGTTCTTCTGATGGACGAGCCGTGTTCGGCGCTGGATCCGATAGCGACCGCCAAGATCGAAGAGCTTATTTATCAGTTGAAGCGCGACTTCACGATCGTGATCGTCACGCACAACATGCAGCAGGCCGCACGCGTGTCGGACAAAACTGCCTTTTTTTATCTTGGAAAGCTGATCGAGTTCAATAACACAAAGGCGATGTTCATCAGCCCCACAAAGAAGCAAACGGAAGATTACATCACCGGCAGATTCGGATAATCCGCAGCACGCATAGGAAAGGCAATAAAGCATGACAAGACATTTTCATGAAGAGATACAGAGCTTAAGGGAGAGCCTGCTGCGCATGGCGCTCCTGGTCGAGGATGCCCTTCGCAAATCCGTTGAGGCGTTGGTCGATCGCGATATGGCCAAGGCCCAGGAAGTGATCCGGCGCGAACAGGAAGTGAATCACGCCGAGATCCAGGTGGATGAGATCGGTCATGGTCTACTGGCCCTTGATCAGCCCGTCGCCGTTGACCTGCGCCGCCTGATCATGATCCTCAAGATCAACACGGACCTGGAGCGCATGGGCGATCACGCCGTTAACATCGCCCAGCGCGCGATGCGCGCCGTCAAGGAGCCCAATCATCCGGTGGATCCGCTGATCCCCAAGATGGCGCACGCCGCGCTCGCGATGCTTAAGAGCGCTTTGGACGCGTTCATCCATGAAGACGTGGAGATGGCCAATGCCGTGCTCGCTTCGGACGACGAAGTCGACACGTACGGCGATGAAATTTATGAAAAATACCGCGTTCTCATGGAAAGCGACGCGAGCGCCGTGCCGTTCGGCGTCGACATGATCATGGTCGGGTACAACCTCGAACGCGTCGCTGACCTGGCCTCGAACATCGCCGAAGACACGATCTACATCAAGCAAGGCCGCGAAGTGCGGCATCACGCCGGCGACGATTGGAAAGCGCCGGATAATTAAAAAATTTAGGTCTGGCTCTGGCCTGCGGGCAGAAATATAGCCACCTGCACGCTTCGCGTGCGGAAATGGACGGAGCCGCTCGCGCGTTGTCTAAGACGAGACGCGCTCGCTCCCTGTCCGGCCTCGGCGGGGACGCCTCGGCCTTCCAGAAGTCCGCAGAAGACAGTTGTTCCTGTCCGCGGTCCTGGTCCAATCAAAAATTTATAAATGTCATTCGCAAAAAAGAGATTTCAATGATGCTTCTGCATAAGGCGTTGGCGGAAATGGCAGGGACCTTCGTTATGATTTTTGTGGGGGGAGGCGCGATTTTGTTGTCGGAGAGGTTTCCGCAGTATTTTCCTTCATTTGGCATCGCCGTTACTTTTGGCGCGATCATCGCGCTTATGATATTGGCGCTGGGGCATTTTTCGGGGGCGCATTTTAATCCGGCAGTGACATTGGCGTTCGCGGCCGCTGGCCGATTTCCGGTTTCGTCCGTGCCGGTTTATTGGCTTGGCCAATTCGCGGGAGGGCTGGCCGCAGCGGGGCTGCTCCTAATTTTAAAAAAAATATGAAAACACGAGTTTTGATCCTGTGTACGGGAAATTCCTGCAGGTCGCAGATGGCAGAGGGGGTTCTGCGGCATTATGGGGCGGGGAGGATTGAGGTCGAGAGCGCGGGGACACGGCCGTCGGCGGTGAACCCGACCGCGATTCAAGTTATGAAGGAGATCGGGATCGATATTTCCGGGCATCAGTCCAAGCATGTGGATGAATTGAAAGGACGGAGCTTCGACACGGTGATCACCGTATGCGACAACGCACGAGAATCCTGCCCCGCCTATTTTGGCACCGCCGAAAAGCTCCACTGGCCTTTTCCCGACCCGCCGCACGACCGTGTCGTCACACCTGAAGTCATCACCCGCTTCCGCGAAGTGCGCGACCTCATCCACGCCCGCTTCAAAGCCTTCGCGGAGAGCGTGCTATAATTTCCACATGATCAATCAAATCATCAGTTTGGCGAAGGTGCTGCAGTCCAACACGAACCCTTCCGAGATCGCGCTCGGCGCGGTGCTCGGATTGTTCTTCGGCTTCACGCCGTCGAATCAAACCCACCTGATCCTGCTCGTCCTCCTGTTTTTCTTTTTAAAAATTAACCGCGCCACCGCGATGCTGGTTTTTCCGATCGCCAAACTCATGTACCTCGTCGGCGCATGGTCGTTCGCCGATCAAATCGGATATTATCTTTTGACCGCCTCCCCGGTGCCCGCGAGCATTTGGTCCTTTGTGATGAATGCTCCGGTGTTGGCGCTTTTGCGCTGGGATCACACGCTCGTCATCGGCGGCATGGCCATCGCGCTTGCGTTATCGATCCCCGTGTACTTAGCCGCAATTTGGGGAGTGCACACCTACCGCGCGACGCTCGCGGAACGCGTCGCCCGCTGGAATGTCGTCAAATCGCTCCAAAGCATTTCCCTCGTTAAATGGTTCTCCGACCGGTGGCATCAATGATGAAAAAATTCGACAACCGCGGGCTTCTCAATGTAAAGGGCATCGTGCTTCTGGTGGTGCTCGTGGCCGTATTCGACACGGTGGTGGCTTACGGTCTTTCGCCGTTTCTGACCGAGTGGGCTGTGAAGACCGTGAATCGCCACACGTCGGCTCGCATCGCGATCCAAGTCTTGAAGCTCCACCCCGCCCTTCTTTCTTTATCAGCCAAAGCCATCGAAGCAGCCGACCCGGACGACCCGACCCGCCGGATGTTTTTGGCGCGCTCCCTTCACGCGACGCTGGATCCGCTGGGATTGCTCGCGGGGCGTGTGTTTTTGGGCTCTTTGACATTCCAGGAAGTTGAGCTGGTGCTCGTGAAGGACGCCCAGGGCACTTTTAATATCGAAAAATTGATGCGCAAGGACGCGCCAGGAAAAGATGCGGGTCAGTGGGCTTCGGGCGTCAAGGATTGGTTTAAGCAGCAGACCGGCGGGACGGACTGGGTGGGGCAGACCTACGACAAGGCCAAAAAGTGGACGCGCCGCTCCGCGGAGGATCAGGCGGCCAAGGTCAAAAAGCAATTGGTGCGCGAAGAGCCGCGGGGCCGGGTGGTGAGTTTTGAATCACCCGAAGACGCGGTGTTCCGCATCGGACAGGTCCGGATCGACGGGGGCCGGCTGGTTCTGACTGATAAAAGCGGAACCCTTCCGCCTCTGCAGGACATTCGGTTTTCGCTCAGCGGATTTGTTCTGCGCCGGTCGGGCGGGTTTGACTTCACGGGCATTTCATCCGCGGGCAAACTGCGCGGAGGAAAGGACGGCAGTTTTGATCTGGATCTGCAGCGATCGGTTGGTCGAGTGCGCTCTCACCTGAAGACCGAGCATCTCGACCTCGCCCTGCTCAAGCCCTTGTACGAGGCCTCGAGTCCCGTGA
>JAGVCY010000295.1 GCA_020058965.1 Candidatus Omnitrophota bacterium
GTTGGGGTTGCGCACGGAAATCGAGGCCTGCGGGCTTCGGGTCGAGAGAGCCGTCCGGCCTTTGTGGGGCGGCCCGACGGATTGGATCGCCCGTAAGCTGAGAACGATCGAAAATGTCGATGTTCCCGCGGCCGCGCCGAGAGCCGTCATGCCGGGAAGCCCGCGCGTGATCGCCGTCCTGCCCGCCTACAACGCCGCGCGAACGCTGCGGCGGACCGTCGCGGATATTCCCCGATCATCGGTGGACCAGATCATTTTGGTCGATGATGTGAGCCGGGACGACACGGTGCGGATCGCGCGTGAATTGGGCCTCACCGTCGTCTGCCATGAGCAAAACCGCGGCTACGGCGGCAATCAAAAAACCTGTTATCGCACCGCGTTGGAACAGGGAGCGGACATCGCCGTCATGGTCCATCCGGATTACCAATACGATCCGCGGATCATTCCCCAATTGATCGAGCCGATCCTGAGCGGCCGGGCGGATGCGGTCTTCGGATCGCGGATGATGAAAGGCGGCGCGCTCGAGGGAGGAATGCCGCTTTGGAAACACAACGCCAATATCCTGTTGACCGCGTTCGAAAATGTCATGCTCGGCACCTACCTCACCGAATATCACTCGGGGTTCCGCGCGTACAGCTCGCGGCTGCTCCGCACGGTGCGCTTCGAAGAAAATTCCGATAACTTTATTTTTGATACCGAGATCATCGTCCAGGCGCTCATCCGCGGGTTCAGGATCGAAGAGGTGCCGATCCAGACGAGGTACTTCGATGAAGCGTCGTCGATCCGGTTATGGCCCAGCATCCGTTACGGACTTGGTATCCTCAAGGCCATGACGAGGCACTTTTTGCATGTACGCGGAATCTGGCGGTCCCGCCAATTTGAACCCGCCACAAATGCTCCGGCGGCCCAGACCGGCCGATGACGATTTTTTCTTCGAAGACCCGGCCCTATTGGATCGCCGCCGCCATGATCGCGGTCGCCGCTTACCTCTACTACTCCCACCTGTCCGGCCTTTCGGCGCCCAATTCGGACGAAAATCGCGTCTACCACTGGAATCCGTTCACTCCCATCCTGTATTTTATCTGCCGGCCGTTCACGCATTTTTTTCGCGATCAGGACGCGCCGTACTATGTGATGGCCACGATGGGGATGGTCAATCTCGGGCTTATTTTTTATTTGGGCCGGATCTTTTTGTCATCGGGAGCCGCGTGGTGGGCGGCGGCGTTTTATTTGGTCAACGATTACGCGCTTTCGTATTCGCGTCTGCTGTATTACTCGACGCCTCTGGTGCTCATGACGCTCGTTGCGATGGCGGCGTACGCGGTTTTTCAGCGCAGGGGAGGATGGCAGTGGTTCGCGCTGAGCGCGGCGATGTCGGGAGTAATGTTCTACACCAACCCGTCGGCCTACGCGATCATCGCGGCGTTGCTGGCCTGGGCGCTCTGGGTGGAATTCAGCGGAGCGCTGGGACCGCGGCGCAGGCCTTTTTGGGCGCAGATCATTTTATTTCCAGCGGCCGCGTTGGCGGCCTACGCCGCGTGCGAGGTCTATAGTTTTTGGTTGGTCGCACATCGCCCCGGGATTGCTTATGTGCCTCAATGGAAAAACTTATTTTCGTATCACGAAATCAATGCCGCCGAGGGCACCGGTCCCCGTTACCTGGCGACGGTGTTGATCCAGGTCTGGAAACAGACGATCGCGCAGAATGTTTCGCAGGCGGTTCGATGTGCGATCCTCGCCGCGACGGCGTTAGGCGCGGTGGGATGGGCCTGGCGCAAACGGGATTGGCGGCTCATGGCGTTTGCGGTTTTTGGGTTTGGAGGCATGGCGGTTATTTTGGCGGGCGTGGCCGCAAAAGTGCATGGGTTGTATCCGCGTAATTTACTTTGGATCGTTCCGCCGCTGGCGATGGGTTTTGGTTATGCCGTAGACGCGCTGCTGCGCGCGCGGCTCCGCACCGTGCGCGGGGCGTGTGCCGTTCTATTGGTGGTTTATTTTTCATTGGCGGGCGCGCAGGCATGGGCTATACCGCGCGCATTTTTCAGTGTCGACAGCATCAATCATTACTTGGCGGAACGGGACATACCCAAGACGAAGGTCATGACCCTGTTCCAGATCAACCGGTATGAGGACTTCGCTTCCCGAAAAACGACAGTGGATGTGCCGATGATACGCACCTACAAAACCGAAGACAATGCCAAAAATCTCTATTACTACATCCACTGGCCGATGGTCCTGAAGATCTTTCAGGCGGGGCGAGCGGAATATTTTTTGTCGTCCTCCATCGGCCATATCGCCAATGTCGGTGTCGACGACATCTTGCTGAATCAGACCGTTCCGCTTAAAATTTGGGAGAATCACCCGCTGAACAACCCGTTCGTGCCGATGAGTCTTACGGAGCGGCCGGGTCCGTATCAGATCAAGCTCTACGCACTCAAAGATATTTTTAGCACCGCTCAACGCTTGTCGCGGAGCGCCCAAACGCGGCCGGCACCTGAGGAAACTGCCCCATGACCTTTAATTCGATCGAGTTCGTCTGGTTCTTCATCGTTGTGTTGGCGGTCTTTTGGTCGCTGACCAAGCGCGACACGCTGCGGATCGCGCTCACGCTGGTCGCGAGCTACTACTTCTATGTCAGCAATAATTTTTGGCTCATTTATTTACTGCTGATCACGACGCAGGTGGATTATTTTGCCGGAATTCTGATCGATCGGGAGAATGATCCGCGCCGGAGGAAGTTCGTCCTGGTCGTTTCGATCATTTTAAATCTGGGCCTGCTCGCCTATTACAAGTATTTCAACTTTGTCGGAAATTCGATCGAGCAGGCGGCGGCCTTGGTGGGTTGGCAATTGAGCTGGGTGGACCGCAATATCATTCTGCCGGTGGGTATTTCGTTTTACACCTTTGAGAGCATGAGCTACACCATCGATGTGTACCGGCGGGAGATGCGGGCTGAAAAATCCTGGCTCCGCTATTCGCTTTTTGTGGCGTATTTTCCGCATTTGGTCGCCGGACCGATCATACGGGCGAGTGAGCTTTTGCATCAGTTCCGTCGCAAGCCCCGGCTTGACGCGGCGTCCGTCGATTGGGCCTTGGCGACGATCGCAATGGGCTTCGTTAAAAAAGTGGTTTGCGGAGATTATCTGGCAGGCTACGCCGACAAACTTTTTACCGATCCGATGGCGCACGGGACCCTGGGTGCGTGGCTGGGTATTTATTGCTTTGCATTTCAGATTTACTTCGACTTCAGCGGATATTCCGATATCGCGATCGGACTCGCAAAGCTCATGAACTTCGACCTGCCCCAAAACTTCCGGCGGCCCTACATCGCGCGGGGCTTCACCGACTTTTGGCGGAGATGGCACATGACCCTGTCGCGGTGGCTCCGGGACTATCTGTACCGGCCGCTCGGCGGCAACCGGCATGGGACTTGGATGACCTGCCGAAATTTGTTGATCACGATGCTTTTGGGCGGCTTGTGGCACGGAGCTGCTTGGCATTTTATTATTTGGGGATTGATGCATGGCGTGATGCTCGCGGTGGAACGGTTTGGCAACACCGACCGCCGGACCGAAGTCGCTCCGGGCGGGATGGGGGATTTGGCGCGGCGTTTGATATTTTTTCATCTCGTGTGTTTATCCTGGGTGGCATTCCGTACGGGGGACTTGAACAACATGGGGCAGGTGTACGGCAGTTTGTTTCGGATGCAGGGCGATCCGGCATGGACCTGGGGAGCCGTCGTGGCGTTTTCGTTCGTCGTTCTTGGGTGGCTCGCCCAGTACCTGGATGAGCGGCGCAGTCTGATGGACGGCTTTTTGCGCTGGCCGATGTGGTTACGCTCGGCCGTTTATGCCGCGTGCGTCGGCGCCATCGCGGTCTTTGGCGCGTCCGCGGCCAAACCATTTATCTACTTTCAATTTTAGATCACATGACAACCTCTCCCGCACCAAACGATTCGCAGCCGCCTTTGTCGCTGAGGCGGGTTTTGTCCGCCGTCTTCGGCGCGATCGCCGGACTGGTTGCATTGGTTTTGGTCGTCGAGACCGCGGATTGGGTGATCGAGCGCAAGTGGCTCAACTGGAGCGATTACCGTTCCGAAACCAACACGCGTTTTCATCCCGTGCTCGGCTGGGAAACGATCCCCATGCGCCGCAACTTCAAGAAGCCCGAGAAGGGCGCTCCTTGGGGACAGATCACCGCCAATTCCAACGGGTTTAGATCCGAAGAAATTGATCCGAACCGTAAAGGAATCTTGCTGATCGGGGACTCGATGATCTGGGGCTGGGGGAGCGGGGATGGCAACATCGCTTCCGCGTTTTTAAATCAACTCGCCGCGCCCCACGGATTGCAGATCCACAACTTGGGCGTATCCGGTTACGGGCCGGACCAGCACGCGCTGAACCTCGAGAGGCACCTCGGCGACTTTGGAACGGTTTCGGCCGTGGTGCTGGTGATCAGCACGACCAACGATTATGTCGATGCGACCAACAATTCGCGTTACGGCGCGCGCAAGCCGCTCTTTAGATCTCTGCCGGGCGACCCGGCCCCGCGTTTGACCGGAACGCCGATCGGCCGCTATTGCCTCAGAAATTTATTTTTTAAAAGTTATGTGCTTGGCGTGATCCAGTCCGCGGAGTGGGCCAAGGGCCTCAACGCGTGGCTGAGTCGGATCGCCGGCGACATCACGCTCGACCGGGCTGAAGGTGAGCGCGTGACCGAGGCGATGCTGGACCGCATCGCCGCCGCGGCCGCCAAAAAAAACGCACAGCTGATCGTGGTGCTGTACCCGAACCGGCCCGACCTTCGGAAGGAATCCGAAGATCATGCCTGGTTTAAAAAGATCGTCAAAGGCAAAGGCTGGTCCGCGCTGGATTACCGCCAAACACTTCTTGAGCTTCAGCTTCCACTGCCGGCTGAGCGGCTGTACGGAGACGACGGCCACTTCAACACTTACGGAAACAAGCTTTTTGCATCGGCGATCGCACAAAAGCTGCGCGCAACCGGTGTCTTGCCGAATCGTCCGCCCGCCCCCGTCCCCGCCCCCTCCAGCATCAACGCGAACCCATGAGCTCGGAATCCGCGCTCGGTCGGGCGGCCCGCTACGGTGTTTGGCTAATCTTGTTTTTATCGGTGCCCAATCTGATCCATGCCATGCCGCCGACCCGGTCCTGGCTCCCTGAGTATCGACCGAGCCTGAAACTGATCGAAACCAAAAACCAAATTTTTATCAAAAATAAAAACCGCTTCAACCTGATCTTTTTAGGGGACAGCAAGGCCTATCACACCTACGACCCCGAAACGATCGACCGAGCGCTCGGTACCCGCTCCTACAGCCTGACCGAAATGTCACATCGGTTCCCGACCCAATATTCCCAGGCCCGCGACCTCCTGGCTCAGATACCGCGGACCACCACGGTCGTCTGGTCGATCGGACCTAATAATTTTACGAACGCCGAGGTGAATGAGGTCTATCCGATCTGGATCAAATACCTCCCGGATTATTTTAGGATGGGATATGCGTGGAGTCGGGTGAAGAAGAATGTGGTGACATACAATTTTTTCAGACCTTATGCCGCGTGGGTGCCCGGGTTGTACGGGTATGTGATTCGAGGTGATCTCAAAGTCCTCGTGGATCAGTGGAAGCAGAGCCCGATCAGGAAGTCCGCCGCGGTCGCCGCGGCTTCGCCGGTGAAAAACCGCTCCGCGTATTTGGCGGTCAAGCGGCAGTTCGCGGGTCGTTCCGATGTGACGGTCGGCGCGCGCATCGAGGGGGGCGCCGTGGTCGCGGCCGTGCTTCAAAAAGCTCAAGGCAATGTTGCGTGGGTGGAGATCGACAGACAGTTCTTTAGGCGGTGGCAGGCAAAGGACGCGCTGGAACGGCAGGCGCTCCTCAATGAGCCGGATTTAAAGGTGGACGCGGCCAATTGGAATTGCTACATCGAGACGCTGGAGCTTTTTAAGAAAAGCGGAGCGCGGCTCGTCGTTTCGGAGTTGGGGGAGGCGCCTTACAGCAACGGAAGCCCCGCACATCGAAAGGCCGTGATGGATCTTCTCGAAAGAACACGCTCGGAGGCCGAGCGCCGCGGGATCCCTTACATTCGATTCAATCACGATGATTACCTCGATCAGGATTATATGGACCTCAATCACCTGAACTTTAACGGATTGATCAAATTTCATCGATATTTTATTCCCGCGCTCAGCAAGCTGATTCGTGGGGTATAATACGCTCCGCATCCGGAGGATTGTCTTGAGCCGGAGCGATGACCCATCAGTCTGCTCAAAAAGCGCCAGATGCAAGGCGCGACGAACGACGCGTGCTAGTGCACGCGAGCGATGGAGCAACGCGGCAGATGGCGCTTTTTCAGCAGAATGATAAAAAGGAGTAACATGAGCGAGCATACCAAGAACGAGAACGGCGCCGCGCCGGTTCAGGCCAATGAGTCTGAAGTGATCACCCTGATAAAAAAACTGCAGCAGCAGATGATTTTTTTGGAAAAGAAAATTGACGCGATTATCGCCGGCCAGCAATCATCCGGTCAGCAGCCCTCGGGTGAGCGGCCCTTCGAACGACCGGCATTTAAAGAACGGCATTTTTCCAAACCGCCCTTCCGCCCTTCTTTCGGCGGGGGCTCG
>JAGVCY010000197.1 GCA_020058965.1 Candidatus Omnitrophota bacterium
GGATTGCGGCCGTGGCGCTGTTCATTGTTTTTCACACCGGGATCGCGTTGACTGCGAGCTACGCTTTTTTAAATATCGGCACCGCGGCGGTGTCGTTGCTTCTCATCGGTGATTTCGCCGACACCAAGCGCCTTCGCGCGATGACGCCCGCGCGGGTGTTCGCGACTAGCATCCTGGCCGTCTACTTCTATATAACGGCGTTGTCGTTCGCCGGACTAGCGGGCTTTCCGCTGCAGCGCTTGCCGCGCGTGATGACCGCGCCGCTGGCGCATGCTCAGGGACTGCGGACGTTTAACCGGTATGGATTGTTCGCGGTGATGACGCATGGTCGCCGTGAGATCGAGTTCGAGGGATCGCGCGACGGGATCGAATGGAAAACCTATCGCTTTCGCTGGCAGCCGCAGGATGTGCATTCGGCCGGCCGCGTGATGATGCCGCATCTGGCACGTTTTGATTGGAATCTTTGGTTTGCCGCGCTGGGAGGGTGGCGCGAGAACCCGTTTGTGATGCGCGCCGCCATGCGGCTCATGGAAGGGGAACCCGCGGTCACGCGGCTTTTTCTCGAAAACCCGTTTCCAGCCGCGCCGCCCAATAAAATTCGCTTTCCGCTCTACCGCTATTCGTACACCGACCCCGCGACGCTCCGCCAAACGGGAGAATATTGGAAGCGCGAGTCGGTCGGATTTTATGCGCCCACGATCGTTCGTCTTCCGGACAATTCCGGCTACCGGCTGGTCCAAAATTGAAGCAAATCAGATGGTTTTGGTCTGCTTAACGCGGTCAAAAACCCAAAATAGTGCTGGCGCTTCAAAAACAATACTGTAAAATATCGCAATGTTTTTATATACTGTTTAATACAAACTAATCATGGCCCAACTATTTCCACGCAAAATCAACACCATCGCCAAACTCTCCATCATCATGGGGTTGGGCCTTGTCACCGGCATTCTGGTGCTGGGCGGCATTTTGACGCGCGGACCGTATTACACGCAGGTGGGCATCGCCCGTGAGCAAAAAGTGCCTTTTAGCCATAAGCACCATGTTGGCGGCGTCGGAATTGATTGCCGCTTTTGTCACACCAGCGTCGAAAAGGGCGCTTTTGCCGGAATCCCGCCCACAACGACTTGCATGAAATGTCACTCACAGATTTTTGCGGACGCTCCGATGCTCGAACCCGTACGGGAGAGCTTCCGCACCGGTAAGCCGATGGAGTGGACCAAGGTTCATGATCTTCCGGATTATGTGTACTTCGACCACAGCATCCATGTGAAGAAGGGCGTTTCGTGCGTGACCTGCCACGGGCAAGTCGATAAAATGCCGCTCATGATGAAGAAAAATACCTTGCACATGGAGTGGTGCCTGTCTTGTCACCGCAATCCCGAAAAATTTGTCGGTCTGCGCGAGCATGTCGCCGACCCGCACTGGAAAAACACCGAGGATCAAAAAACACTCGGCACGCGGCTCGTAAAAGAGTATAAAATTAAAAAACTGACCGATTGTTCCGTGTGTCACAGATAGGCATCAGGAAAAAATGAGAGAACAAGAAAAACCCAACCCGGTCGATATTTCGCAGCTGAGAGAAAAACTTCAGAGCAAGTCGGGCTCGGAGTATTGGCGCAGCTTGGAACAGGCCGCGGACACGCCGGAGTTCAAAACCTGGGTTCAGCATGAATTTCCGAACGAGCCGGAGCTGTGGAATCGGGGGACGACCCGCCGGGACTTTTTGCAGCTCATGGGTTCGATGATCGCGCTGGCCGGTCTCGCCGGCTGCACGCGTCAGCCGGATGAAAAAATTATTCCTTATGTCAAGCAACCGGAAGATCTCGTGCCCGGCCGTCCGTTGTATTTCGCGACCTCCTTCGCTCAGAACGGATTTGCAAGAGGGATCCTTGTAGAGAGCCACATGGGCCGCCCGACCAAGATCGAAGGCAATCCCGCGCATCCGGACAGCTTAGGCGCGGCCGATATTCTCACGCAATCATCCGTGCTCGACCTTTACGATCCCGACCGCTCGAAGACCACGACCGATAGCGGCATGGTCAGCACCTGGACTGCGTTTGCCGCCGCCGCAGGCCGCCGCCTGGAGCTTCAAAAGTTTAAGGAAGGTGAAGGGTTGCGCGTGCTGACCGGCACGGTTGTTTCTCCCACGCTCGCGTCTCAGCTTCAGAATGTTTTGAAGGTTTTCCCGAAGGCCAAATGGATACAGTACAGCGCCGTCAACCGGGACAATGCCCGCGAAGGCGCGATCCGCTTCTTTGGCCAGGACTACGCGGCCCGTTACCATGTGAGCCTTGCGGATGTCATCCTCACGCTCGACTCCGATTTCATCAACGCCGGTCCCGGAAGCATGCGTTACGCCCGTGACTTTGCCGACCGCCGCCGCGCCCGCGGTGGAAAAATTATCAGTGGAAAAATGAACCGCCTGTACGCGGTCGAAAGCAGTCCCACGATCACCGGAACTTCCGCGGATCACCGGCTGGCGCTCGCCTCGTTCCGGATCGAGGGTTTTTTGATGGCACTGGCGTCCCGCTTGGGCGTGCCGGTCAAAGCTGACGAATCCAATTTTTCAGAGGAAGAAAAGCGCTGGCTCAACGCCGTCGCGAAGGACTTAAAGAGCCGCAAAGGCCGTTCGCTCATCGTCGCGGGGGACAGCCAATCGCCCGCCGTTCACGCGCTGGCGCACGCCCTGAACCGCGAGCTCGGCAATGCCGGAAAAACGGTCGTGTACACCGATCCGATCGAACCCGTTTCGCAAGATCAGACCGCGGCGATACGCGTGTTGGCCGCCGATCTGGCCGCTGGCAAAGTCGACGACTTGTTTTTGCTTGGCGTCAACCCGGTTTATGACGCACCGCGCGATCTGAACTTTGGCGAAAAAATGCTTCGCGCCGGATTCCGAGCCCATCTGGGATTGTACGAGGACGAAACCGCACGGCTCTGCCAGTGGCATGTCGCCGCCGCCCATTATCTTGAGAGCTGGGGTGACGCCCGGGCGTTTGACGGAACCGTCGGCATCATTCAGCCGATCATCCATCCGCTTTATGAAGGAAAAACCCCGATCGACGTCGCGGCGATCCTGGAAGGCCGCCCCGGAGTTTCGTCGTATCAGATCGTCAAAGATTATTGGAAATCCCAAACCACCGCCGGCCAAAATTGGGACAAAAACCTTCATGACGGCGTCATCGCCGCCACCGCGTTCGAAGAAAAAAATCCTTCACCCGCAGCCGCGCCGAACTTCAAGCCAAGCCCCCGCCCGGCTGATGGCGCCGGAGTCGAAGTAAACTTCCGTCCCGACCCGAATATCGGCACCGGGGAAACCGCCAATAACGCCTGGCTTCAAGAACTTCCCAAAGCGATCACCCGCGTGACCTGGGACAACATCATCGCCGTATCGCCCAAGACCGCTGAAAAATTCGGCATCACCAAAAAAGATTCCGACCAGATCGAATCAGCCGGCCGGTTCGCGCATTCGGCGATAATCCGCATTGAATTTGACGGCCGCTCGATCGAAGGCCCGGCCTGGATCGTACCGGGTCACGCCGAGGACTCCGTCACGGTTTATTTGGGTTACGGCCGCACCCATTCCGGTCACATCGCCAACGGTATCGGCTACGACGCTTTTGCTCTCCGCGCCAGCACCGCCGCCAATTTTACGACCGGCGCCAAGGTTTCTCGTACCGGCAAATATGCGTCCGTCGCTTCGACACAGGATCACGGAAGCATGGAAGACCGTCATTTGATCCGCGAGGCGACCGCGGACGATTACGCGCATCATCCGGAGTTTGCCCAGCATCTGGTGCACGACCCGAAGCCCAACGAAACGCTCTTTAAGCCCGGCGAGCATCTTAAGGGCGAAAACCAGTGGGGCATGTCGATCGACCTGAACACCTGCATCGGTTGCGGCGCCTGCACGATCGCCTGCCAGTCCGAAAATAATATTCCCGTCGTCGGAAAGAAAAATGTGCTGAACGGCCGCGAAATGCACTGGATCCGTGTCGACCGCTACTTCGAAGGCAGCGATCTGGACGCTCCGCGCATCGTTCATCAACCGGTGCCCTGCATGCAGTGCGAAAACGCGCCGTGCGAGCCGGTCTGCCCCGTCGGCGCGACGTCTCATAGCGATGAAGGTCTGAACGACATGGTTTACAACCGCTGCGTCGGTACCCGCTACTGCGCCAACAATTGTCCGTACAAAGTCCGCCGCTTCAATTTTTATAACTTTGTTGACGACGCGCCGAGTCTTAAGCTTATGCGCAACCCCGATGTCACCGTCCGCACCCGCGGTGTCATGGAAAAGTGTACCTACTGCGTGCAGCGTATCAATTTGGCCCGCATCGACGCCAAAAAAGAAGACCGTCCGATCCGCGACGGCGAAATCGTCACCGCCTGCCAGCAGACCTGCCCGACACAGGCGATCAACTTCGGTAACATCAAAGACCCGAGCTCTGCGGTCGCGCGCGACAAGGCCGATAGCTTGAATTATGGAATTTTGACCGACCTCGGAACACGTCCCCGGACGACTTATTTGGCGCGGCTTCGCAACCCGAATCCCGAACTTGAATCCAAAGCGGCAGAGGCAGCGCAGCATGTCTAACTCACACGACAAACATCATGAACCGCAGCCGCCGGTGCTGACGGGACAGCACACCTACGGATCGCTCAGTGACAAGGTCGCCTCGATTCCGCTGGATCCCAAGCACTCTAAGGGTTGGATCTTTGGATTTTTGATCGCGTTCTCGCTGTTCGGGCTTTTGCATATGGCCATTGGCTGGGTTTTCTTCAAGGGTGTCGGTGTCTGGGGCATCACGAACCCCGTCGGATGGGGATTCGACATCATTAACTTTGTTTGGTGGGTGGGTATCGGTCACGCGGGTACCTTCATCTCCGCGATCCTGTTCCTGGTCAAACAGCAGTGGCGGACCTCCATCAACCGTTTTGCCGAAGCGATGACGCTTTTTGCCGTGGCGTGCGCGGGGCTTTTCCCGCTCTTGCACATGGGTCGTCCGTGGCGCGCGTGGTGGGTGTTTCCGTATCCGAACACGATGGGTCTTTGGCCTAACTTCCACAGTCCGTTAATCTGGGACGTGTTCGCGATCTCGACTTACGCGACGGTCTCGGCGCTGTTTTGGTATGTAGGTCTGATCCCGGATTTGGCGACGATGCGCGACAAAGCGACCTTTAAGCCGGTCAAAATGATTTATGCGATGCTGTCGATGGGCTGGCGCGGCGCCGCCTCGCATTGGGAACGCCATCAGATGGCCTATCTGTTGCTTGCGGGCATGTCGACACCGCTCGTACTTTCCGTACACACCGTCGTCAGCTTTGACTTCGCGATGTCGCTGATCCCCGGCTGGCACACGACGGTGTTTCCGCCGTACTTCGTCGCGGGAGCTATTTTTTCAGGGTTCGCGATGGTGCTCACGCTGCTCATCCCGATCCGCAAGTTTTACAACTTGAAGGACATGATCACCGACAAGCACATCGACAACATGGCCAAGATCACGCTGGCGACCGGTTGGATGGTTTTTTACGGTTACATCATCGAAGCGTTCATGGCCTGGTACAGCGGCAATCAGTTTGAAGGGTTCATGATGCTGAACCGGATGTCCGGACCTTATGCTCCGTTTTATTGGGCGCTTATTCTTTGCAACGGTATTATTCCCCAATTGCTTTGGTTCAAGCGCGTGCGGCTCAACATGCTTTTTATTTGGCTCATATCGATCGTCGTCAATATCGGCATGTGGCTCGAACGATTCGTGATCATCGTGACGAGTCTTCACCGAGACTTCGTGCCGTCAGCCTGGGATATTTACACCCCGACCAAGTGGGATTGGGCGACCTTCCTGGGAACGATCGGTCTGTTCCTGACCCTCATCTTCTTGTTTATTCGTGTGCTTCCCATGGTCGCCGGATTCGAAATGAAAGAACTTTTGCATCACAGGAAAAAGCATCAATAAATATTTATGAGCCATACTGCTGAACCCACCACACCCTTGCTGCACGGAATCTTGGCGGAATTCGCCGAGCCCGAAGCGCTGATCGCCGCGATCCGGAAGGTCCGCGGACAGGGTTATTCCAAACTTGAGGCCTACACGCCGTTTCCGGTGGAGGGTCTCACCGACGAGCTCGGCCACAAGCGCACCAAGATCCAGTGGATTATTTTGTGCGGCGGTTTGGTCGGCGGGTTGGGCGGGTTCGGGCTTCAGTGCTGGATCAATTTGGTGGCGTACCCGATCAACTATGGCGGCCGGCCGCAATTTAGCTGGCCCGCGTTCATGCCGGTAACTTTTGAACTGACCGTTTTGGCGGCCGCCTTTTCGGCCGTGGTCGGCATGATCGTGCTCAACGGGCTTCCGCAGCCGTATCATCCGGTTTTTAATGTCAAAGAATTTGACGCCGCTTCGAAGGACAAGTTTTTCTTGTGCGTGGAGTCCGGCGACGCGAAGTTTGATGTCGAGTCGGTGAAGTCGGCGCTCAAGGCGGCCGGCGCGACCGCCGTTTTTGAGGTGGAAGACTAATGAAGCGATTTTTGAGCAGCCTGTTGATGCTTGGACTTGTTCTTAATCTGACGGGCTGCATGCGCGACATGCAGGATCAGCCCAAGTACAAGAACTTGCGCGGCAGTGATTTTTTTGCCGATGGAAAATCAGCGCGGGATCAGGAAGAGGGCACGATCGCTCAGAGCCAGCTTCGGCAGGACCCGCACTTTTTTGAAGGAAAAGTCGACGGGGTGGATGCGGTCACTTTTCCGATGAAGGTGGACCGGCCGTTGTTGGAACGGGGGCGCGAGCGATACGATATTTTTTGCGCGGCGTGCCACGGGCGTACGGGCGAGGGCAACGGAATGGTGGTTCAGCGCGGGTTCCCGACGCCACCTTCGTATCATATCGACCGGCTCAAGGACGCGCCGGCAGGTTATTTTTACAATGTCATCACCAACGGGTTCGGACGGATGTATGGGTACGCGTCTGAAATTGAGCCGCGCGACCGATGGGCCATTGTCGCTTATGTTCGGGCGCTTCAGCAAAGTCAGAATGTGGATATCAAGGAATTGACGGCCAAGGAACGCGAGGCGCTCGACCGTCCGGCGGTTTCCGAGGAAGCCGCGCACGTACCGGCGCATCACTAAGGATTTATAAGCCATGTCACAACACACAACTCATGAACACGAAGCGGCGGCGCACGGCGCATCGGATCCGGCTGAGCGGGGAATGAACGATCGAATTCAATCGCTGGTGAAGGTTTGCTTTTTCGCGGGTCTGGTCGCGGCGGCGGTGAGCGCGCTCGGCCTGGTGTTCCAACCGAAGCATTTTTGGGACGCCTATCTCGCGGCGTTTTTGTTCACAGCGGCATTTCCGCTTGGTTCGTTGGCGATACTTTTGATTCATGGTCTGACGACCGGCGGGTGGGGGATTGTGATCCGCAAATATGCGGAAGCCGCGGCGCGGACCTTCCCGATTTTATTCGTCCTTTTTATCCCGGCGCTTTTAAACCTTAAAAAAATCTATCCCTGGGCCGCCGCGGAGATCAAAGACCCGCTCATCCTTAAAAAAGTGGCTTATTTGAACACCTCCGGATTTATCGTCCGGGCCGGCGTCTTTTTTATCATCTGGACACTCATCGCGGCGGTGGTTCACAAAAAATCCAGACAGCACGGCGGCGCGGATGAATCCTCCCGCACACAGTTGCAGCTGGTCTGCGGTCTGGGCATGCTCGCCTATTGTTTTTCGGCGACCTTCGCCGCGTTTGATTGGGGCATGTCGATCACCCCGCAGTGGTTCTCAACGATCTTCGGCATCATGACGATCATCGGGAACGCGCTCGGAGCATTGGCTTTTTTGATCGTGGTCTCCGGTCTTAGCATTCCCGCGGGGGATGTGGCCGAGAAAAGTTCCAAAACGGTTCAGGGCTATCATGACCTCGGAAATCTTGGATTGGCGCTCGTGATGCTGTGGGCCTACATGAACTTTTCGCAGTTTTTCATCATCTGGTCTGCCAATTTGCCTGAAGAAATCATCTGGTTCCTGCCGCGGTATCACGGCGGATGGCAGATCCTGGGACTTGGGCTCATCGTTGTTCAGTTTTTTATTCCGTTCTTTTTGTTGCTGAACCGGACCATCAAGAAGAATGTCCGCTTCCTGAGCCGCGTCGCAATGTGGATCCTGCTGATCCGTTTAGCGGATGTGATCTGGACGGTGGCGCCTACCTTCACGAAGAGCATGTGGGATATGAGCTGGTTGTATCTGACACTGCCGGTCGCTTTGGCCGGATTGTGGATGGCCGCATTCGGATACTATCTGAGGAGAGCGTCATGAGCTCGCACGGTCATCAGCCCAATCATGAACTGAATCACGAGAACCAGGCAAACAAAAACCATAATGGATATGAGCCCACGGACGCTCCGGCCAAGCCGCTGCTCGTTTTTGCGGTTGTGTTAACGATTTTTACTGTCGCGTGTTTCATCGGCGGCTTTATCACTTTTAGGATCTTGGAAAAGGGTTATCAGATGATCGACCCGGACAAGCATCCGATGTCCGCCAGCCGCAAAATGCCCGAAGGGATGCCGCGACTGCAGGTGACGGAAGCAAATGATTTGGCGGCGTTCCAAAAATCGGAAGAAGAATTAGTATCGAGTTACGGCTGGATCAGCCGCGAGGCCGGCAAAGTTCGGGTTCCGGTCGCCAAGGCGATCGATCTGGTTTTAAAAAAAAATCAGCTGAAGTCGCGCGAATGAGATTTGAGTGAGGGCGCCGCGAGTTTGTAAGTTGGCGCGTGTTCTGGCGGTTACGGTTTTATGCGTCTCGCTGGCGGGTCAGGCGTTTGCGGCCCCGGTAACCGGTCTTCAGCCGACCAACGAGAATCCGGTCGCCGCGCCCGGTTCGCCGCTGACCAAGGTCAAGATCGAACAACGCTTGAACGAGCAGTTGCCGCTCGATGCGGTGTTCAAGGACGAGGCGGGCGCGACGGTTCGGTTCGGTGAATATTTTGGCAAGAGGCCGGTGCTGCTTGTGTTCGCGTACTTCGAATGCCCGATGCTGTGCACGCTGGTTTTGAACGGGGTCGTTCGGGTTTTGAACGGCGTGACACTGACGCCGGGCAAAGACTTTGAGGTGGTCGTGGTGAGTTTTGACCCGACCGAGACACCGGCGCTGGCGGCCAAAAAAAAGGCGGTTTATCTCGCCGAGTACGCGCATCCGGGGACCGAAAGCGGATGGCACTTTTTGACCGGTGAGGAGCCCGAGATCAAGCGGCTCACGGACGCGGCGGGTTTTGCTTACGCGTATGACCCGGAGTCCAAGGAATACGCGCATGCGAGCGCGATCTATGTGGCGACGCCGCAGGGGAAGTTGGCGCGGTATTTTTTTGGGATCGAATTTCCCGCGCGGGATGTGAAGCTGGCGCTCGTGGAGGCCTCCAGCGGGAAAATCGGAAGCTTGGTCGATCAGCTGCTGCTGTTCTGTTTTCATTTTGATCCGACGGCGGGCAAGTACAGTCTGATGATCCTTCGGTTGGTTCGGATCGCGGGTGTTCTGACGATTCTGGCGATGGGAATAGGGATTATTTTAATGAAGAGAAGAGAGCGAAAAGCATGATTTTTTTGGGATTAGATTTATTTCCGCCTCAAGCCTCCACCGTGGCTTTGCCGATCGATTTGATTTATATCTACATCACGGCGGTATCGGTCTTTTTTACCGTTTTGATATTTGCGCTGGTAATATTTTTCTCGGTCAAGTACCGCCGCCGCTCGGACGCGGAGCGGCCGAAGCCGATCGAGGGCAATCACCTGCTCGAAATTATCTGGGTCGCGGTCCCGCTCGTGATCGTGCTCACCATGTTCGTCGCCGGCGCGGTTGTTTTCTTTTATATTTTTCATCCGCCCAAAGAGGGTATTCAGATGTATGGCGTGGGCAAGCAGTGGATGTGGAAATTCCAGCATCCGGAAGGCCGGCGCGAGATCAATGACCTCCATGTGCCGTTGGGCATCCCGGTTAAGATGACGTTGACCTCCGAAGATGTGATCCATGATTTTTTTGTTCCGGCGTTCCGCATCAAAATGGATGTGGTTCCCGGACGCTATGTGCAGACCTGGTTCAAAGCGACAAAACTGGGTGAATTCCATCTTTTTTGCGCCGAATATTGCGGAACCAAACATTCGCAGATGATCGGCAAGGTGATCGTGATGAAGCCCGAGGATTATGCGAAGTGGCTCGCGGGGCAGGATCCGGCTTCGCCAATGCCGGCCGTGTCGATGGCGGAGCGGGGGGCCAAGCTGTTTCAGGATTTGCGCTGCGTGACCTGTCACGGAGGAACTTTATCGGCTCTGGGTCCTAAGTTAGAAGGAGTTTATGGCAGTACGGTGGAGCTCGAGGGCGGCAAAACCGTGACGGCGGATGATACCTATTTGCGTGAATCGATCATGTTTCCGACCAAGCGGGTGGTGAAAGGCTTCCAGCCGCTGATGCCGACCTATCAGGGACAAATTGCGGAAGAAGATGTTTTGGCGATTATTTCCTATATCAAGACTTTGACACCCGAGGCGGCGGTGACGGCGGATGCAGCGGCATCCGCAAAAGCATCGTCCGCTACATAGACCGAAGGACAGATATGCAGACAAAAGAAAATCCCAGTTACCTTAGCACCGGGCACACGGTCAAGTCCTGGTTGTTGACTCAGGATCATAAGCGGATCGCGATCATGTACCTTGTTTCTGTGACGCTTTTCTTTTTGGTGGGAAGCATTTTGGCGATGCTGATCCGGTTGGAATTACTCACGCCAAAGGGAGATTTGCTCCAGTCCGAATCTTATAACCGTCTCTTCACGGGGCACGGCGTGACGATGGTGTTTTTGTTCCTGATTCCTGGCATCCCGGCGGTTTTTGGAAACTTTTTGGTTCCCATCATGATCGGCGCGCGCGACATGGCCTTTCCCAAGATCAACCTTGCCAGCTATTATGTTTTTATGTTTGGCGGATGTCTGATTTTGGGCGCGGTCGTGTTCGGCGGGCTGGACACCGGTTGGACTTTTTACACGCCGTACTCCAGTTCGTACGCGACGGGGCGGGTCACCTTGGGCGCCTTAGGCGCGTTCACCGTCGGATTCTCATCCATCATGACGGGGCTTAACTTTTTGATCACCATTCATAAAATGCGCGCGCCCGGGCTCACCTGGTTCCGTCTGCCGCTTTTTATTTGGGCGCATTATGCGACCGCGCTCATCATGATCCTCGGGACCCCGGTCATCGCAATCGCAGTGGTCATGGTCGGCTTGGAGCATCTTTTTGGATTTGGGTTTTTTGATCCGACCAAGGGTGGAGACCCGGTGCTCTTCCAGCATTTGTTCTGGTTCTACTCGCATCCGGCGGTTTACATCATGATCCTTCCGGCGATGGGCGTCATCAGCGAACTCATTGCCTGTTTTTCGCGCAAACGCATCTTCGGGTATCGCTTGGTCGCTTTTTCGAGCTTGGGTATCGCGGTGATCGGGTTTTTGATCTGGGGTCATCATATGTTTGTGACCGGGCAGTCGGCTTTTGCCGGCATCGTGTTCTCGTTGATCACCTACATTGTCGCGATTCCATCCGCGGTCAAGGCATTTAACTGGACGGCCACGCTGTACCGCTCGTCGGTTTCATGGAAAACACCGATGCTTTATGTGATCGGCTTCATGGGGTTGTTCGCCATCGGCGGCCTGACCGGTCTTTTTTGCGCTAATCTCGCGGTCGATATTCATATTCACGACACGTACTTCATCGTCGCGCATTTTCATTACATCATGGTGGGCGGGACGATCATGGGATATATGGGAGCC
>JAGVCY010000302.1 GCA_020058965.1 Candidatus Omnitrophota bacterium
CAAAAAGAGCCGAGTCAGGCCGCCCGTCCGCCGCGCGGATGGCAGATGGGAAGTTGGCGGCCACGACTTCGGTGGCGATGAGTCGCGGGAGGTCTATTTCGACGAGATTGAAGGTGTCGCGACGGTACGGGCGGGGTCGGACGATGTCTGGGGCCGATTTGGGGTTGAGAGAAGACGGGGTTTTTGCGATTCCGGGGAGTGGGCTGGCGGTAAGCGCGGTGCGTTCGACAGGGCCTACGATTGTAGGGACTGAGCCCTTGCACGTGATTGAGGCCGCCAATGCGAGCTTCGAATCGAGAGATCGTTCAATCGAGGCGGCGGCGGAGGCATTTGCGGAGTTTATTAAGTCCAAGGTTAGCGAGAGTCAGACGATCAATTATTGTCTGGTGATCGGGGACGGGCTTTATGTCGAGACGGCGGGATTGTTGGATGGCTTCGCTCGGGTTTTGAAGAGACTCAAGGTGAATTTAATCATAATGAAGCGGAGCGAATATGAGAGCCGGAGATTGGAGCTGATATCCGGAACACTTGTTGCCAACTTGGTCGATGAGGCGAGTCTTGAAATTTTGGGAGAAGCTCTTGAAGGTAAGCCAGTCCTTGCGGTGGGTTCGGCCGGAAAGGGAGATAAGTCCTTCAAAGCGGTGTTGGCGGTGATGGCTCTCATGGGGCTGGCATCGTCCAAGACCGCGGACGAGTTTATTTATTATTTTGGTCCGCTCATGGGTACTTTGGGACATCCGATCAATTTTGAGAGTCGTGAGGAAGTGGCGGCTTTGCAAAAATTTGACCTTCTGCACGCGGCGATCGTTAGGCGCTGGGCCGTGTTGCGTGAGCTTCCGCTGGGCCGCGCACTCAGCGCCGCTCGGATGGCCATTCAGGCGGTTGTGACGGCGGCCTAAATCTGTTAGAGGTAGCAGTCGGTTTTTAAGAGGTAGGTTTTGACGTAGTCGTCGATGCCGGCGGCTAGGTTGCGGAAGGGGACGGGGCAGCCGGTGGCGCGGAACTTGGTCATGTCGGCTTCCGTAAAATACTGGTATTGATTGCGGAGTTTTTCCGGCATTTCGATGTACTCGATCTTGCGAGGTTTTTCCATTGCCGCGAACAGGCCGTCGGCGAGATCGTTCCAGGTCTGCGCCTTGCCGGTCCCCAGATTAAAGATCCCTTTGTGTGAGGGGTTTTTCCAAAACCACAGCACGGCCTCGACCATATCCTTCACATAAATAAAATCGCGCTTTTGACCGCCGTCAGGGTATTCGGGCTTGTAGGACTTAAACAGCCGCATCCCGCCTTCCGCGCGGATTTGCTCGAAGCCCTTGTGCACGACGCTGCGCATGTCTTCCTTATGATATTCGTTGGGTCCGTAAACGTTGAAGTAGCGGAAGCCCGTGATCTTTTGGCTGAAGCCGGAGGCGAGAGCCCAGAGATCAAAGTCGAGCTTGGATTGGCCATAAGGGTTGAGCGGCTTAAGTTTTTTATTTAGATCATCCGCGTCCGAATATCCGTGTTCACCCGCGCCGTAGGTCGCGGCGCTGGACGCGTAAGAAAAATAAACACCATGCTTCACGCACCATTCAGCCAACCGCTGCGTGTAAAGCGTATTGTTATCCCGCAAAAAATCCTTATTCATCTCCGTGGTGCTCGAACACGCGCCCTGATGAAAAATCGCCGTGATCTGACCGTCAAAGACCCCGCCTTCAAGTCGTTTTACGAACGAATCCGCGTCGCAATAGCTACGGTGCTGAATTTTTCCAATATTCTTTTCTCGCGCTGTACCTTTGGCGCCCTGATCGACAATCAGTAAGTCACGATGGCCCAACTCATTAAGGCGGCGGGCCAGCACGCTTCCGATAAAACCAGCGCCTCCGGTAACGATAATCATAAAAACTCCTCCAATGATAAATGATTCAAAAAATGTTTAAGTAAAAACTTTATTTTAGTTTGGGAACGACCATAGTATACCCCGTTATTTGACTTTTTAAAGTCTTTATCCCAGGACCTAAATGCGCTATAATTACTCCAACAATTTTTTAGAGGAAACAATAAATGGCATATCGAGCGCTTTATAAAGACGAAGTTTTGACCGACCGTGAGCGGAAAAACATGATTTTTTTAGATGTCATCCGCCGTAACGGACCTATCGCCAAGACTGATATCGCCCGGATCACCCGCCATAACATCGTAACTGTCTCTAATTATGTCGAAAGTTACATCAAAGCCAAGTTAGTCGTTGAAAAAGGGCTGGATGTCTCGAGCGGCGGCCGGCGGCCGGAGCTCATCGAGCTGAATCACGACTGGGGTTTTGCGGTCGGAGTCGATATCGGCCCTGAGTACATCATTGCCGTCATCACGAATCTCGCGCCGCGCATCATCAAAAAATCCAAGGTCGCCCGACCCAAGGGTCATATGGAAATTGTTATTCAGGAAGCGATCAAGGTGACTCAAAAGCTTATTGACGCGTCCGAGATTGATCGAGCCAAAATTAAGGGCATTGGGGTTGGTATTTCAGGCGTGATCGACAAAAACGCCGGCACGGTTCGCGATACGGACCCTGATCGGGGTGTTACTGTGGGTAATTACATCTCAGCCAAGAGTATCCTCGAAAAAGAACTGAACATCCCTGTCTCCATCGGCAATGACGCGAGCTTGGCCGCGTTAGCCGAAAAAAAGCTTTCACTTCGGATTGATGACGAAAATATATTGTTTTTCTTTGGCGATGTCGGATCCGGCATCATTACCAAGAACGATCTTTTTTGGGGCTCTAGCTGGAGCGCGGGTGAAATCCAGCTGTCAATGACCGAACTCGAAGATTTGGAACTGCCTGATTGGGTGGGGAAGTCCCATTACTTCAAATCACGCGGGTTGGATATGGGCATGGTGGACGATGTGAAGGCCTTTTTAGCCCAGCCGCAGAACGCGGCCAAAACGGATCTTTGGGAACTGGCGGGCAAGGATATCAACCTTGTGACGATGCCGCTCATATTTGAAGCGGCCAAACGCGGCGATAAGGCCATTGTGGATCTGATCGGTCCCACCATCGACTTATTCGCCCTCAAAGTGGCGTACCTCACCAACTTTTTGAATCCGGAAGTGGTGGTGATCGGCGGCGGGATGGAGCATGGCGGTGACTTCGTTATTAACCGGGTTCGCAGAGTCGTCAAAAAAATTGTTATGGAAGAAGTATCTGGAAATGTAAAAATAATTCTCTCGCGGCTGGGTGAAGATGCGGTGGCTCTAGGCGCTGTCAGTCTGGTTGCCCAAGAATTGTTCGCGGAGGTCTAATCATGGAAGGTACCAAACGCCGCATCATCGATCAGGCTCGCCTCTCAGATCATGAAAGAAAAAATCTTCTGATTCTTGAGACGATCCGTCGGAAGGGTCCCGTTGCCCGCGCCGACATCGCCCGTCTCGTCGATTTGAATAATGTCACGGTCACGAGCTATGTCGACCAATATCTTAAAAAATCCGTGCTTCAGGAAGCGGGTGTGCACATTTCCACCGGCGGGCGCAAACCGACACTCGTGGACCTGAACGCGACCCGCGCCTTTGCCATGGGGGTTGGTCTGAACGCGGTCGACTTCATCGCAGTTCTCACCAATCTCAAGGGAAAGATTCTTCACAAGGTAAAAATTGAGCGCAGTCCCGAAACCAATCAAAAACCCGTGGAAACCATCCTCGCGCTGATTGAACTTTTGTTAAAGGAATCCAACGTGGACGTCTCTAAGGTTCACGGCATTGGCGTCGGTGTCCCCGGCATCGTCAATCAGAACAGCGGCACGGTGCGCTGGCCGAGAGGTCTTTTGCACCATGATTTGGCGATCACGGCGTCCATATCCAATCGCATTTATGAAAAGTTCAAGTTGCCGGCCATCTTGGACAATGACGCGAACACGGCGGTTTTTGCGGAGCAATGGGTATCGGAAAATGGCTTGAATGTGGAGTCGGCGGTTTATCTTTATTCGGGATCCGGTTGCGGCCTGCTCATCGATGGGCATATCTATCGCGGTCACACGGGATCCGCGGGAGAATTTTTGTTTGATATGGCCAAAGAAGATCCGATCGCGTGGCTGCAGGCGGCGGTGGATACGGGGGACTGGGTCATTGATTTAGGCATTACTTTTCAGGCCCGCGCTCAAGTGGCCAAGCACAAGGAATCAGTTTTATATAAATTATGCGAAGGAAAGCCTGAAAAAATTAATCTGGGAATCGTGACGGATGCCGCTGAAGCGGGTTGTGAACTCGCGCGGGGCATTTTGACGGAAGCGGGCAAGGTGCTCGGCTACAAGGTGGCGATGATCGTCAATCTGCTTAATCCCGAGCTCGTGATTATCGGCGGCGGCGTTGAGAACGCGGGGATTGTTTTTTTGGACGCGGTCCGGCAGCGGCTGCGCGAGTCTGCGGTTCCGGAGGCCGCCGAAAAAACGCGTATCGTGCCTTCGCGCCTGGGTGAGGACGCGGTTCCCTTGGGCGCCGCGGCGCTTGTCATCCAAAACTACTTTATTTCAAGCTAAACCCATGACAACACTCAATTGCATATTTTGCCAACAGCCTTTTGAGCGGAATAAGTATTCCAAGCGCCAAAAGGTTTGCTCTAAACCGGAGTGTCAGCACGCGCGGCAATTGGCCAGCATGAAAGAGTGGCGCGATAAACACCCCGACTACTTCAAATACGACGAGTCCAAAGGCGCTGAATGGCTCCAAACTCAGCGCGAACGCTCCCGTCAATGGCGTCAGCGCAATCCGGAAAAAATCCTCAATTACCGGCAATCCCATCTGGAAGGCTACCGCACGTACATGCGCGAGTACATGAAAAAGTACCGCGATCGCAAGAAGCTGGAAGGACCCGGCGCTTCCGGATCCGCGGCCGGTCCTTCCGTCCCGACCCCACCCGCGCCCCCTCAATCCTAATCGCTCTCGAACGGTCAACCACTTCACCGGAAGTGGTTGACAATTGAATCGCCCGCTCCTAAAGTAATCCTGGAATGGATCGCGTGGACCCGTTTCGGAGCACGCGGACGCAATTTTTATTTAAGCCGGGAGGGGCGATGCTGGATTTAATTATGCGCGTACGAGAAAAAGTGCTGCAGGGCGGCGAAATCACTTCGGATGAAGCGACCCGCTTGCTTCAAACCCCCGTCGAACATATTCCGTATCTGGCTGCCGCCGCCAATGAGGTGCGCATCCGTTTTAAGGGTTCCAAGGTCGAGGCCTGTGCGCTGACCAATGCCAAGTCCGGCGCCTGCTCCGAAGACTGCAAATTTTGTACCCAATCC
>JAGVCY010000044.1 GCA_020058965.1 Candidatus Omnitrophota bacterium
GTGATGCGGGCGGCGAGGAGGCCGCCGGTACAAGATTCGGCGATGGAGAGGGTCGCGCGGCGAGAGGTGAGTTTGGCGCCGATAAGGCCCGGCAAGGTTTGGGGGTGCCGTAAGACCAGAGTCGTGCGGAAGCGCTTCAGAATCGATTTTTCTGCCGCATCGGCCAGCCGCTCCGCTTCAACCGATCGGATCGACTTGGCCATGACCGCAAGCTCTACCTCGCCGGCACGGGCGTAAATACCGACCGTGACCGGCGGCATCGCGTTGAGCCAATCCTTCACCTGGGGCGCGATCTCGGACTCGTAAGCACCCGGAAATAAAATGCGCCGCACGACAAGGGTTTCTCGGGCGGGGCCTAGAATTTTTTGAAGCGCGGGCTTGAGGTAATTTTGAAACATCGGGTAAAGCTCGCGCGGCGGTCCGGGCAAAAGGGCGACATGACATCGGCGGCCCGCGCGGACTTGGGTGATCAGAATACCCGGCGCGGTTCCGTTGGGATTCGCAAAAACACGACAGCCCTGCGGCAGGAGCGCCTGACGCGCCTGAAACGGATTCATGGCGATTCCGCGCGACTCAAGGCGGCGGCGAATGGCTGCGTGTGTGACGCGATGCTTGACCAGAGAAAGTCCCAGCGCCCGAGCGGTTGCGGTGACCGTGATGTCATCATCCGTGGGTCCCAAGCCGCCCGTAATTACGAGCAAGTCGGATCTAAAAAGCGCGGTCGTGACCGCCTGACCCAGCCGCTGAGGATTGTCACCCAGCGTGACCGCCGTGTAAAGATCGACACCCAGCGCGCCCAGTTCTCGCGCTAGGTATTGCTGATGCGTGTTAAGCGTCGAACCGATCAGCAGTTCAGTTCCGACATTGATGATTTCTGCTCGCATACCCCTACTATAGAACACGGGAACGGGAACCGACAAGCGGGCATTTCTGATATACTTTATGGCCATGAGCGAACCCAACGACAACGCCTCCGGATCTCCGTTTTTAAACGCCCCCCAGCGCCCCCTTTCAGTATGGCTGGTGAGCGGTTGGTATTTTATTTCGGGCATTTTCAGCACGATCATGCTCGCCATGGTTCAATCCCGCATGAACACACTCCCCGCCGAGCAGCTCGAAAAATTACCCAGTTTAAAAACTCCGGACATTGTGATCGCCGCGGTTTTGATAGCCGTCAACCTGACTGGCGCGTGGTTTTTATTTAATTTGAAAAAGACGGCGGTGTATTTTTTTTACGCCGCGTTGATGCTGAACGTCGTGACCAACGCCTGGTACTTGACCCGCCGACAAGCCGGAGCGGACCCCGTGGTGTTATTCGCGGGCGTGGCCCTGGGCTGGCTGGTCGCGGCGTTCGTATGCCGATTTGTGACCGGGCTCGCTCGCGGCGGAGTGTTGAGATGATGCGCTTGAAAAAAACACCGCGTTGGAAAAATATATTCGGGGTTGTCGGTGGAATCGCGGTGCTCGCGGCGTGCCTAACGGCCTCGGGGTCATTTTTTAATTCGGCACAGGCACAGGATCAGGTGGATGTGGATGCCGATCGGGCGATGGCCGAAAGACTGTCCCGCGCGATGCATGCCGCCGACCGCACGCGATCGGTGGTCACGCGAATACTGGACGAGACGAACTCGGTTTTTTTAATATTATGGGCGTATCAGGAAAACGGCGCGGAGAGCGAGGATATGGTTTTGACACCCGATGAGCGCCGGTCGCGCAATTGGGAGGCTTTTTACAAAAATCCGGAAGCGCACATCAACTACGACGATCTTGCGCGGAACTGCGTTGAAGGGGTTTATGCCCGTTATTTTGATCATGACGAGCTGGTGCTGTTGGCGGATTTTTTGGAGCGGACACCTAAGACCCGAGAAGATGCGCGGGCGTTTGCTCAGACGCCGACGGGCCGCAAGTACCGCGCGGTGATGAGACGCTTATCGAGCGAATCGCTGAGATTTATTCAAGCGGAAGTTGACGAAGTGGTGCGATTGATTTTGGCCGATGGAGAAACAACGGCGAAAAAGGAGCAGGGATGAGGCGCTTTGAGTCAATTTGGGTCTTGGGTGGGTGGGCGGTCGGAGTGTTTTGTGCAGGATTATTCTGGAGCGGAACGGCTTGTGCCGTGGAAACCCAGGGCTTGCAGCAGACTCGGCAGGAGACGGGCTTGCCGGATGTTGTGATGCAGGGTATGGCGCAGTACGCTCACGCCGGCGCGGAGGCGGCGCTTCAAACCTGGGTCGCCGGAGGACCGCTCGAAACGGAAGAATATGTGCAATCTCAAGCCCGCGGCCTTCACCGGATCGAAGCATTTTTTGGAAAATATCAGGGCTATGAAACGATCCGCGTTTCTGAGATCACGCCGAGGATCCGCGCGGTGTATCTGGTCATGAACTTTGAAAAGGGTCCCGCTTTTTGCTACATGCTCTGCTACCAGACCCAATCAGGAAAATGGGTTGTTTCGGATTTTGACGGGAGCACTTCGCCGCGCCGCATCCTGCCGGAATACGGCATTTCGTCCGATCAGCCGATCGACGCCGCTCCGGTTAAAAATTCATCGAACTAAAATAATGCCAGCCGCCGCATTTGAAACGTCGAAGATGTTTGCCCGTATCGTGATCGCGTTCACGGCCGCGGCCGCCGTTCTCGTACTGGCTGGGCCGGATCGGGCTGGCGCGGAACCCCAAGCCCTCGCGGATGGAATTCACCAAACCCACGGTGAGGACGGCACTCTCAAAGACTCCCGCCGTTATGTGGCGGGAAAGCTTGAAGGCTGGTCCAGACGGTTTTACCCTAATGGAAAAGTTCTTGAGGAAGTCGTGATGCGCGGCGGAAAGCCGCACGGAAAGTACCGCTACTTCAATCCCGACGGACATCTCGTCAGCGAGTGTCGTTATCGCGCGGGTGTTTTGGACGGGCGATTTAAAAAATATGCCCCGGCGGGGTTTGTCGAGGACGTAGTTTTTTATAAAAATGGGAAAGCGGTCGGCGTCGGAGTTAAGTATTACGAAAACGGCCAGACCCGCGAGACGTCTCCGTATCAAAATGGAAAAATTAACGGTTGGGTGCGGAGCTACACGCCGGCGGGAGTGCTTAAGGCCGAGCTTTATTACCACGACGGGCTGGCGCAGGGGGACGGAAAATTCTACCGGGATGACGGGACGCTGGGAATTATCAAAGCCTACCGCGATGATCGCTTGGACGGCTGGGTGCGTTTTTTCGACTTTCAGGGACAGCTGATCGAAAAGCAATTCTTTGAAGAAGGCCGGCGTGTGGATGCCGGCAACCTGCCCCTCACCGAATGACAGTTGCCGCCGAAGTTCCGGCCGTTCCGATCGAAAAAATTCTCGCCGACGAGCTGAAGCTGACCCCTTCTCAAATTTGGGCCGCGATCAAGCTTCTGGACGGGGGAGCCACGGTGCCGTTTATTTCCCGTTACCGGAAGGAAGCCACGGGCGGGATGACCGACACGCATTTGCGGCTCTTGTCCGAACGGTTGGAGTATGTTCGAGACCTGGAAGAACGCCGCACCCACATCCTTCAATCGGTTCAGGATCAGGGAAAACTCACCCCATCGCTTAAGTCCGCGATCCAGGCCGCAATGACGAAGGCCGCGCTCGAAGACATTTACCTTCCTTTTAAACCCAAAAAAAATTCCCGCGCGCAGACCGCGCGGGAGCAAGGGCTGGAACCTTTGGCGGACGCGCTTTTGGACGAGGGTGGAGATCCTGCCGTGCTTGCGGCGGGGTTTGTGAATCCGGATAAAAATGTCGCGAATGCCGCCGCGGCGCTGGCTGGCGCGCGAGATATTTTGACCGAGCGATTTTCCGAAGACGCGGAACTCATGGGAATTTTGCGGGAACGCTTCCGCCAAAATGGCGTTGTGATCTCTCGCCGCAAAGAAAAAATCGACAACCCCAAGTTGACGGTCGAGGAAGTCGCTAAATTTACCGATTACTTTGATTTCAAGGAACCGATCGCCAAGATCCCGTCGCATCGCGTGCTCGCGATCTTGCGCGGCCGGCAGGAAAAAATATTGGACGGCGAGTTGTTTCCGGATCAAGCGGCCTTGTACTCGGGTACTCCCGCGGCCGCGGATGAAGCTTGCACTCAGGTGGTGATGCGACGGTTCGGGATAGGTTTCGCGCGGCGGCCGGCGGAGGGGTGGCTGATCGAAACGGCGCGAGCGGCCTGGCGCTTCAAGATCCGTCTGCGGATCGAGCTGGATCTTTGGACTTCGCTGCGAGAAACCGCCGAGGCCGAAGCTATTCGGGTTTTCGCGGATAATTTGCGGAATCTTCTGTTGGCCGCGCCGGCCGGGCCGCGGGTGACGCTGGGGCTGGACCCGGGTTTTAGGACCGGCGTTAAATGGGCGGTGGTGGACCGGACGGGGAAGGTGCTTCAGACGGGGGCGATTTTTCCCCATCCGCCGCAGGATGACTGGCGGGGCGCGCTCAGGACTCTCGATGCGGTGTGTGTGAAGCACGGCGTGGAGTTGATCGCGATCGGCAACGGCACCGCGTCGCGGGAGACGGATCGACTCGCGATCGAACTTTTAAAGCAAAATCCGGTGATCAAGAAGGTTTTCCTGTTTCAATAATTGAAGCTATAGCCTGCGAAACTCCATTGTTAACAAGTACCTTGCCAGTATTGGTTGATGCTTTTGGTGACTTTGCTGCTCAA
>JAGVCY010000180.1 GCA_020058965.1 Candidatus Omnitrophota bacterium
AGCAACGGCGTATCGCCGGAAACCTGCACGGCTTCGCGGACGTAGCGCTTGAGGTCCTTCTCGTCGTGCACGATCTCCATCGCGCGTCCGCCGAGCACATAAGACGGTCGGACGACGAGCGGGTAGCCGACTTCCTTGCCCATCGCGACCGCTTCCTCGACGGTGCGGGCCACGGCGCCATTGGGCACGGGAATTCCGTATTTGCGGAAAATATTCTTGGCTTGGTATTCGTGAATTTTCATTAGGGACGCCCGGCTTAAAAGGCCATTGCCGCAACTTCGCGGATGCCGGCACCGACTTTTTCGACAGATTCCTTGAGCATTCTCTGTTCGTCTGGCGTCAGTGGAAGCTGAATGATTTCCTTGATGCCTTCCTTGCCGAGCTTGGCGACGACGCCGCAGTACATGTCTTGCACGCCGTATTCCCCTTTGCAGTGGGCGCAAACCGGGAGAGGCGCGGGCTTGTCGTTCAATACCGCGTCAACCATTTGAGCGACGGAACTCGCCGGAGCGTAGAACGCGCTTCCGGTCTTAAGAAGTTTGACGATTTCCGCGCCGCCGTTCTGCGTGCGCTCGATGATGGCCTTCCGGTCGGCTTCCGAAAGCGTCACGGGCTTTCCGTCGCAGAGCATCTGGCTCGTGACGGGAACCATGAGGTCGCCATGACCGCCTAGAACTATCGAGCTGACGCGGTGCGGCTCCACACCGAGCGCGAGCGAAATAAAATACCGCATCCGCGCCGAGTCGAGGACACCGGCCATGCCGAACACACGCGATTTTGGAAAACCGAGGAGCTTGGCGGCGAGATCGGTCATGATGTCGAGCGGATTCGTGACCGTGATCACGATAGAGTTGGGAGCGAATTTTTTGATATTTTCGCAGACGGACTTCACGATTTTGGCGTTTAGCACCAAAAGGTCTTCGCGGGACATGCCCGGCTTGCGGGGCATTCCGGCGGTCACGACGACAACATCCGCGCCGGCGATGTCCTCATACCTGGTGGTCCCTTTGACTTCCCGGTTGTGGCCTTCAACCGGAGCCGCTTCCATAAGGTCAAGCGCCTTGCCTTCGGCAAGACCTTCAACAATGTCAAAGAGCACGACATTGGAAATATTTTTTTCGATCAAACGTTGAGCGGCTGTGGCGCCGACCTGGCCGGCGCCGATGATTGCGGTGACTGGTTTTTTCATTGGAGGATCCTATTGAGGTGATCGCTGATGCGTTTGTTGTCCGCCTTCCCGGCGGTTTTTTCCTGCACAAGCTTCATCGCTTTGCCGAATTCTTTTTTGGAAGTGACGGCACCCGCTTTGAGGGCTTCGTCTATAATTTTTTTGAGCTCATCGTCGGACATGGCCGTGGGCAAATAAGTTGTGAGCACCGCGAGCTCGCTTTTTTCTTTGGCGGCAAGCTCCGGTCGGTTGGCTTTTTCAAATTCGGTAATGGAATCCTGGCGCTGTTTGATCTGCTTTTGGATCACTTGAAACACCGCTTCGTCGGTTAAAGGTTTGCCGGGATTCGCGATCTCGAGGTTTTTGACCGCGGACTTGAGCATGCGGAGCGGGTCGAGACGGGCGGCGTCTTTGGCCAGCATAGCGGCTTTGATATCGTCTTGAATTTTTTGCGCCAGCAGGGACATGAGACCTCTTATTTCATTGGTCGCGAGTAGAACGATTCATTTCAAATCTTAACAATAGTTAGTTATTCTAATAAACTTAAAAGCTGGTGTCAAGTAGCGGCCGCGGCGCGTGGCTTAGCCTTCCCAATTTCCATTACCCTGCGCGGTTCCCGCGGCGAAGTTAGGTGCACTGGTATCCAGTCGATACATAGGATCGATCGGCTCTTCTTGGTTGCGGATTTCAAAATGCAGATGCGGAATGATGGTGGGGTGATCCGCGTTGCCGGTTTTGCCGATAGTGCCGATGAGTTGTCCGCGCCAAACCCATTGGCCGGGATGCACGCGCATGGTGGTGAGATGCGCGTAGCGCGTGTTCATGCCGTCCGGGTGCTCCACGCGGATGTAATTACCATAACCTCTCTGGACGCCGACAAAAACCACGCGGCCGCTTTTGGCGGCGGTTACCGGGTCTCCGACAACGGATGTGATGTCGATGCCATTGTGGCGTCGGCCGCCGGAGCGGTGCGCGCCGAAAATACCCTTACCCATCGCGTCATTTCGAATCACAAACTGGCCGCGCAAGGAGCACGGGAGGCGATAAGCATGCTCGGCATATTCAAAGTATTGAGGCACCGCGCTGAAGATCCACAGCGCCAGAAGACCAGACCAAAGCGTGAGAAACGACCATGCTTTCATGCGGGATTGACTCCTAAATTGCTAATAAATTCGAAGCAAAATATCATAAAAAGCGATCAAACGGAAGGATTGGTTGTTTGACCCGGACGGAGACTCTTAATTAGGTGGTCGTAACGGAGTTTAAAAAACTTAAAATGTCCTCATAGACGGCCGCGCGGTTGGTTTCGTTGAGAATTTCATGAAAGAAGCCCTGATAGAGCTTCCATCGTTTGCCGGAATGGCTGAGCGATTCATAAAAGATATGCGATGCCAGCGCGCTGACGACGCGGTCATCGCCCGCCTGGAATACGCCGACCGGCACATCAATTCGACCGGCCAAATCCGTGAAGTGCTGCATCGTGTGATTCATTTCAAAAAATAACCGCGCGCTCATCCAGTGTACGATTTGAGGATCGGTCCGATGCTCGCCGGCTTTTTCTTTGTCATGCGTCAACAGGTCCGAAATTGCTTTTGTGGGAAAAAGTTTGCGCGGGTAGAGACGCGAATAGATGGCGCCGATCGTCCTTATGTGCGCGGGCACCGGAAAGGAGAGCGTCATACAAGGCGATGATAGGGTCAGCGAGGCCAAGCCGATCATCCGGTGTTCGGAGGCCGCGGAGGCGGCGACCAGACCGCCCATGCTGTGACCCAGGAGGTTAAAGGTTTTGGATCCGGTTACCCGTAGAAGTTGCGCCGCGACCGCATCCACATCCGCGGCATAGTCCGAGAAGGATTCGACAAAGGCGCGCGGACCGCCGCTTTTTCCGAACCCGCGCAGATCAATAGCCGCGACGGCGAAACCGGCTCGGCTGAGAAATTGAGCAAAGTCAGAGTACCGGCCGCCGTACTCCCCTGCCCCGTGCACGATCAGAACGGGCGGTCGAGAAGGGTTTGTTGACGCTTCGGCAGGCCATAGCCAATAATGAATGGGCGTTCCGTCAAACGAAAGTAAAAAGTGTTCGTTGACCCCGCGCACGTCACCCGACTTACTTGGATTTGATCGAGTAGAAGGGTTCAAGAAGACTCGCGTATTTGGAGCAAATAATCTTGCGGCGCGTTTTGAGCGTAGGCGTGAGCTCCCCGTCCTCAACCGTAAAGTCCCGGCCCAGAACGGCAAAATATTTGATCTGCTCGTAAGGGGCTAACCGCTGGCACACGGCTCGGATCTGTGTTTCGATCAGTTCATACGCCCATGGCATGGCGGCAAGCGCCGCGGGCGCGCGATTGCTCTCTCCCCGCTCGATGGCTGCGCGCTCCAACTCTTGAAACTTGGGAACGATCAGCGCCGTTAAAAAATTATGACCTTCGCCGTAAAGAACGCAACGCTCGATCAGCGCGCAAGTCTCATATTCCTTTTCCACCGCCGCGGTGGCGACCTTTTTTCCGCCCGATAAAATCAGAAGCTCCTTGATGC
>JAGVCY010000205.1 GCA_020058965.1 Candidatus Omnitrophota bacterium
CGATCACGCTGATCACCCCCGGCCGCCGCGCCAACTCGACGCATCGGCTGACATTCGAGCGAAAAACGTCCGGTTGATCGACCAACGCGTCCGCGGGAAAAAAACTTACAACCGCGTCTTCACCAAAATGCTTGAACGCCCACAGGGTCGAAAAAGTGGTTGCCGCGCCCGTGTTTTTACGCCGGGGCTCACCGATCACGCTGGCGGAAGGAATTCCGGGCAGCAGCGAGCGCACGAGACGCGCGTGCTCGGCCGCCGTGATGACGAATATTTTGTCTCGGCCGTACAGCGGTTTAAGACGGTTGTAAGTATCCGCCAAAAAAGTCGAGCGCTCGCCAAAGCGGATCGCGTATTTTGGAAGCCGGGCGCTGGTCGCGGGCCAAAAGCGCTCACCGAGACCCCCTGCCATTATGAACGCGACCGCCGCGGGTTTTTTTTGGGCTGACTTTGTCCTCTTCATCGGACCGACTTCACCGCGGCGACCCAGGAATCAATGAGTTTTTTACTCGCGTCCGAAAGATGCTTAGGTGAATGCAGGGCGAGATGATTCACCAGCGCACTGCCGATGATGACACCATCGGCAAATCGCGCGATCCCGCGCGCGTCCTCCGCGGTCGTGATGCCGAAGCCCACGCAAACGGGTGCCTTGGATCGGGCTTTTGAAGCGACGACATGGTTTTTAAATGAAAAACTTGAGCGCCGCATCAAACCGGTCAGACCGATCAGTGAAACATAATAGACAAACCCACGCGAACGCTTCAGAACTTGCTCGTGGCGCTTGGGGTCTGTCGTGGGGGTCGTCATCAGGATCGGCAATATTCCGTGTTTTTCATAGACGGTCCGCACCGAAGGGTCTTCATCATGCGGCAGATCCGGAATGATGATCCCGTCCACGCGGGCGTGCTTCATCATGCGGGCGCTTTGATCCAGTCCGACTTTGTTGATGGGGTTAAAAGATGTCATGACAACAACGGGTATCGTGAGACCCTTCGCGCGCTCTTCGCTCAGCATCAGCATCAGTTTGTGAAAAGTTGTCCCATGCTCGATCGCGCGGAACGAAGCGGCCTGAATGATCGGCCCGTCGGCTAAGGGATCCGAAAACGGAATTCCAAGCTCCACCACATCGACACCCGCCTCCTGGCAATAGCGGAGCGTCTGCCGCGTCACCTCAAACGAAGGATCGCCACCCTCAACAAAAAGGATCAATGCTTTTTGTTTTTGCTTGCGCAGAATTTTAAAGCGCTCTTCAATGGGATTCATATTCACTTTAGAGCTTAATGAAGTGCGAGGCATGCTCAACATCCTTATCTCCGCGGCCGGATAAACAGACGACCACGGTACCGCCTTTTGGCATTGATCTCGGGTTCTTCATCAGATAACCGATCGCGTGCGAAGTCTCGAGTGCCGGAATAATACCTTCCTGGCGGCTCAAAAATTGAAAACCTTCCAGCGCGACCTTGTCGGTGACGGCCGTGTAAAACACCCGGCCGGATTTTTTGAGCATCGCGTGCTCCGGTCCGACACCCGGATAATCCAAACCGGCCGAAATGGAATGCGCTTCCTGAACCTGACCGTCCGCGGTCTGCAAAAGGTAACTTTTAAATCCGTGCAAAATTCCGACCGTCCCCTTCGTCATGGTCGCCGAATGATGCGCAGTGTTCACGCCTTCTCCCGCCGCCTCGACTCCGATAAGTTTTGCTTTTGTCTTTAACAGTGGGTGAAACATTCCCATGGCGTTGGATCCGCCGCCAACACAGGCGATCGCCACATCCAACCGGCCGCGGGTCTGACGGAGAGTTTCTTTTCCGATCACCGAATGAAAATCTCTCACCATTTCCGGGTAGGGATAGGGACCCACGACCGAACCGATCACATAGTGGGTGTCGCGCACATTCTTGATCCAGTCCCGGATCGCGTCGTTGATGGCGTCTTTCAAGGTTTGTGACCCCGAAGTCACCGGCACCACCTCCGCGCCCATGAGCTTCATCCGAAACACATTGAGTCGCTGGCGCTCGGTATCCTTCTTCCCCATGTACACCACACACGGCATTCCAAATAACGCGCAAGCGGTCGCGGTCGCGACGCCGTGCTGACCCGCGCCCGTCTCGGCGATGATCCGGCGCTTTCCCATCCGCTTGGCGAGCAGCACCTGACCGATGGTGTTGTTGATCTTATGGGCGCCCGTGTGCAGCAGGTCTTCCCTCTTTAAAAAAACTCGGGCACCGGTGAGCTTCGAGAGGGATCGCGACGGCGTGAGCAGCGTCGGGCGGCCGGCATATTCGCGCAAAATGGTCGCGACTTCCGATTTGAATTTGCGATCCCGCTTCGCTTTGCCGTAAGCCACTTCCAGCTCGTCCAATGCGCTCTTCAGAATCTCGGGGACGAATTGTCCTCCGAATTCCATAAAATAACCTTTTCTATGCTGTTTTTGCATGATGAATAAATTGCTCCATAAGTTTATGGTCTTTAACACCGGGCCGTTTTTCGACGCCGCTGGAAACATCCACGGCATACGGTCTTAAAATTCGAATCGCGCGCTGCACATTCTCCGGGTTCAGGCCTCCAGTTACGATCATCGGCTTTTTAAACGCGGTGTGTGCCTGACTCTCCCAATTCCATATCTGACCCGACCCGCCCGCGACCCGGGCGTCGGTTTCCAGCATATGCGCGTCCACCGAATACCGGTCGAGTTCCGCTTGCGAAAACCGATTGCCTACGCGAAAAACCTTGATGATCCGGTAGGGCAAACAACGCTTGCAATCGGCTGGCGTTTCGGCGCCGTGCAATTGGACGACATCCAATTGGGCTGTCTCCATTGCGCGAAGAACTTCTTTGATCGGCTGATCCACAAACACGCCGACGCAGGACACAAAAGGTCCGATCGCCTGGCTGAGCTTGCAGACTTCCTTCGCGGTCACCTGACGAGGCGACTTGGCGAACACAAATCCGACCGCGTCCGCTCCGAATTTTACCGCGGCTTGCGCGTCCTCTAGATTCGTGATTCCGCATATTTTGACAAAAACCTTGTTCGACGTGTTCTTTAGCATGATGCCAACAATCCTCTCAGCGCCGCGCCTGGATCCGAATGAACCATCAGCCCCTCACCCACGAGCACCGCGTCGGCTCCGTATCCTCGCACCCGCTCCATATCTCCCCGGGATTTAATTCCGCTTTCGGAAACCAAAACACTGCCTTTGGCGGCAAGCCGTGCCAGCCGTTGAGTGGTTTCAAGTGTCACGCTAAACGATTTCAAATCCCGATTGTTGATTCCTACCATGGCGTCCGGCAATCCTTTTAATTTTCCAAATTCCTGTTCCGAATGCAATTCCGCAAGAACATCCATCCCCCACTCCAGCGCGACGCCGTACATTTCCTTCATCAGACCCGCGTCCAACGCGTCCGCGATCAACAAGATCGCGTCCGCGCCGGCGGCCGCGCTTTCGACGATCTGATACGGATCGATCATAAAATCCTTGCGCAATATCGGCAGACGAACGGCGTGCCGGACCTGCTCGAGATCAGCCAGACAGCCGTCAAAAAATGGCGTATCCGTCAGAACCGAGAGACAGGTCGCGCCCGCTTTTTCATAACCGCGCGTGACTTCAGCCGCGTCCGCGCCTTTTTTAAAAAAACCTTTTGACGGCGACTTGCGCTTAAATTCCGCGATCACCGCCGGCTTCAGAACCGCCGTCTGAATGGCCCGCTTAAATCCGCGAGGCGTATGTCCCGCGGATCTGGCCCGCTGGATCAACTCCCGCTCGCTCACCCGCCGCTTGGCCAGCGCCACTTCTTCGCGCTTCGCCTTTAAGATATCGTCCAAAATACTCATGCGTAAAACGCCTTGATCTGATCCATTTTGCGGCGGACCGCTCCGTTTTGAAGCAACTTCTCCGCCAACCGCGCGCCGTCCGCCGGCGTCGTGACCAAGTTCGCCGCCTTCAGCGCGAATCCCGCGTTCAACACCACCAAATTTGTCTTGGGACCCTTGGCTCCGTCGATGATCGCCAAACCATCCCGAACCGCCTCGCCCGCGTTCGCCGATCGGATCTCATCACGGGTCACCCTCGAGAGTCCCGCTTCCTCCGGCGTAAAAAGATACCGTTCGAAGCGGCCTTCCGCCTCCCCCCTGGCCTTCGTCCACTCAACCACGCGCGTCGGAGCGCAGGGGCTGACTTCGTCCAGACCGTCTTCTCCATGAACCACCACCGCGTGTTCCGACCCGAGTGCCGCTAAAGCCCCCGCGACGAGCTCGACCAGCCGAGCTTCATAGACTCCAACCACCTGATGGGTCGCGCCGGCCGGATTCGCCAGCGGCCCGAGGCAATTGAACATCGTCCGGCCGGATATTTTTTTTCGGGCGGCGGCCGCGTGCTTCATCGATGGATGAAAGCTCGGCGCGTAAAAAAATGCGAAGTCGGTCGCCCGAAGCCCCGCGAGCAATTTTTCAGGCGCCACCTCCAGCGGGATCCCGATCGCGCTCAAAAAATCCGCGCTCCCGCAAACGCCCGAAACCGCCCGGTTGCCGTGCTTGGCGACCGGCACACCGGCCGCGGCCGCGATCAAGCTGACCAGCGTCGACACATTCACCGTGCATCCGCCGTCGCCTCCGGTTCCACAGGTATCGAGCACTTTCTCAAATCCCGTCTGCACATGAACCGCCGCCGCGCGCATCGCCCGCGCCGCCTCCGTGATCTCCAGCGCCGTCTCGCCCTTGGCTCTCAAGCCCTCCAGCGCGCTCACCACGGCCGCCTCATCCAATCGCCCCGCCATGAGCTCCGCCATAAACCGCTTCATTTCTCCGGCCGTCCAATTCCGCTTGTCTCTCAAAGCGGCTAAATAATCTTCGCCGACACCGGCACTCCCGCTCATTTATTTATTTTTCAGCTTCAAAAAATTACTGAGAAGCTTCTTGCCCGAAGTCGTCAGAATGGATTCCGGATGGAATTGCACTCCCACCATCGGGTATCGGACATGCGCGACCGCCATAATTTCGTCATCGGATGTCCGCGCGATCGCCCGCAATTCCTTGGGCAAACTTTTGGGTTGAATCACGAGAGAGTGATACCGGGTCGCGACGAACGGGTTTTCGATCCCGTTAAAGAGCGGATGGTCTTCATAAAATATTTCGGACGTTTTGCCGTGCATGATGCGGTCGGCAATGACAATTTTTCCGCCGTACACTTCGCCGATGGCCTGATGCCCCAGACAAACGCCCAGCAACGGAACGCTCGGGCCAAAAGTCCTGATCACCGCTTCCGAGATCCCCGCGTCACGCGGCGTGCCGGGTCCCGGCGAGATCACGATACGATCCGGCTTCATCCGCCGGATTTGATCGAGCGAAATTTCGTCATTGCGCTTCACGATCAGTTTTTCACCCAACTCGCCCAAATACTGGACCAGGTTGTAAGTGAACGAGTCATAGTTATCGATCATGAGGATCATGAAAGCCCCCGCTCCGCTTCGTCCAGTGCCGCAAACACGCCGCGGGCCTTGTTGCGGGATTCATCAAACTCACGCGCGGGGTCTGAGTCGAGCACGACGCCCGCCCCGGCCTGCACC
>JAGVCY010000042.1 GCA_020058965.1 Candidatus Omnitrophota bacterium
CCGTAAGTCGATGACGCGGTGTCGCGATCCTGAGAGATGGGGATGCGGCTGATCTCCCCCTCGAGTTCACGGCCGAGCGCCGGAAAGGACGCTTTAACGATCGAATGCTCGCCGATACGTGGCAGATCGCTTTCGTAAACAAAAATGTTCAGCTCCGGAGACGCGAGCATGAGGCCGGCGGTGCGCACGGAGGTTTGAAGCGGCCGAACTTCGACTTTGGCGGTCTTGAGACCGATCATTTGCCTTTTGGCGGTCGACAGCGCGACGACCGCATAGCCTTCCGGGTTTTTGGACGACACGGGCTTCAGCTCCGCTTGCGCGATGCGCTTTTGGCACACCGGGCACTCGGGCGTCTCGCCCGATTCCGACACGATGAGCATCGGGCAGTCTTGACCCGCTTTCAGCATCGGACACTCGTGATGAATGCACACGGTCTGCTTCTCAGTGGGTTTCATAGTTTGATCGGCGGACTTTGAATCCAAATCAGCAGGTTCGTCCTGATGCTCAAACGGAACCAGCGCCATGTTGCAGATCGGACAGCTGCCGGGCCTGTCCGAAGTGTAGGTGGGGTGCATCGGACAGTAATATTTGGATATTTTTTTAGCGGTCGCAGTTCCGGATGTGTTGGAGTCCATCTGTTTGGAACACCCAACTGAAAAAAAGCACAGCAACAACACGCCCGCCGTCGCGAGACAACCCAACCCGCCCCCCGCAATCTTCCAAAGAACCAATCCTCCCCGAGATTGCTTCGCTGCGCTCGCAATGACTTGTCTCTTCTTCATCTAACAAACCTTTCGATGGTCTTGACCAATTCTTTGATGGAAGCGTCGCCTTTGTTTTTTTTAATGGCGGTGGAAACACAGGTGTCCATATGTTGTTCGATGATCTCCAGACTCACCGAATCTAAGGCACGCCGAACCGCCGCGATCTGATTCAGAATATCAGGGCAGTACCGCGGCTCCTCCACCATCTTGCGCACACCCCGCACCTGTCCTTCGACCCGATTTAATCTCGAAATTAGATTTTTTTGTTTTGCTGGATTCAGCATGTCATTTTCCTCTTTCACGGAGTATATACCCCATATGGGTATATTACAAGTCCCCCGAGGCGGGCATTACCAGAGATGGGTGGCTTCTCTCAACCCCGTCATGATGAATTGAACGGAAATTACGGTCAGAAAAAGGCCCATGAGCCGGGTGATGATCTTGAGCGTTATTTGAGAGAGTTTGGCGGAATGCACGGCCGCGTAGTGAAGGGTCAGGTAGGAGGCCAGGCAGACTCCGACGATGGCCGCGGCCAAGGTGAGGGTGTAGACGGGGGTTTTGGCGCGGTGGCCAAAAAGAAGAACGGCCGTGATCGAGCCGGGTCCCGCAAGCATGGGCATCGCCATAGGCGTGATCGCTATGTCATCCTTGTCGATCGCTTCGGTTTCTTCCGCCTTCGAGGCCTTGACCTCATTCGGTCGGGCCTGCAGCATGTCCAAGCCGATGATCATGAGAACAATTCCGCCGGCGATCTGAAAGGACGAGAGCTTTAGCTCCATCGTGTTGATGAGCCATCCGCCTAAGATCAGAAAAAAAATCAAAATTCCACATGCCACCACCGACGCCGTGCGGGCGATGCGGATGCGGTCCGCCGGTGCGTGCCGGCCGGTCATCGCCAAAAACGGCGGAATGAGTCCGATCGGGTCGACGATCACAAAAAGCGAGACAAATGATATCAGGCCAAAGTCAAAGAGGGTCTGCATCAGCAAAAGTCTTCCCGCGGCGGCGCTTGTTGTGTCATATTTTCATTATATCCGGTTTTTATCCGATGCGCTTCATGCTTTTGCTTCGCTGTCCGTGATTTGCTATGATTCGGTCCGTAGACAGAAACATCTGCCTACTCCGGACGGAGCCGCTTGCGCGCGCCAAAGGTTCAGCGCGCCGCGCTCCTTGACGTTCCTCGGCAGGGACGCCTCGGAACACCAAAAGTCCTCCGCAGACAGCTGTTTCTGTCTACGGACCGATCCAAGAATCCTTTGGGAGGGTTTATGTCAGTTGCAGCCGGAATCGCCTTGGGTCTCATCGGAATATTCCTGATCTCATGTCTGATCTTTTTTTACTTTTTGCCATCGTATATCGCGAGCGTTCGTAAGCACAAGCACTTCAAATCTATTCTGTTGGTCAATATCCTGACCGGTTGGACCTTCCTCGGCTGGGCGGCAGGCCTCATCTGGTCCTTCACCGACGACCGGATAACGATCAGCTAAGACCGGCCAACACCAGCTTCTTCGCGCTCGGCCACCGCTTGATCTCGGCTTCCCGCCTCTGCGCCGCCGATCGATTCCTACTTTTCTCGAAGTAGATCAACTTCACCGGCAGCTGTCCCCGCAGCGCCTTACTCCCCGTCCCCGCGTTATGCTCCCCCACCCTCCTCTCCACATCCGTCGCAATCCCCGTATAAATCGCCCCACCCCTGCATCTAACAAGGTAGACCCACCACTTAACTTTTTTTTTAACAACGGTCCCTGCGCGCTTCCGCGAACGGCTGTGTTGTGCTGACGGCTGAGAGTTGCTTTTCATTGGGCTGGACCGAGCCCGCCCGTAGACAGGCGTGACTGTCTTCGAAGGACTTTTTGTCTGAGGAGGCGTCCCCG
>JAGVCY010000055.1 GCA_020058965.1 Candidatus Omnitrophota bacterium
CTCGGTCTTCGCAGGGCTTTTTGTCCGATGAGGCGTCCCCGCCGAAGAGGACAAATGGAGCAAAGTGCGCCTAGTCGAAGACAGCGCACGCGCGGCTCTGCCCGGAGAAGACAGAGGTGCCTGTCTCCGGACCAGAGCCGAACGAACTATTTAGCGTTCTTTTGGTTGAGCTTGCGGCTTTTGCGGGAGATTTTGCGGAGTTTTTTGCGCTTTGTTTCGTTTTTGGCTTTGGGGGGATTGGCGTTGACTCTCATTTTAGTCTCCTTTTCGTGGGTTAAATTTTTTGATAGATTTCGGAACCGGTTTGACGAAATTCTTGGGACTTGGCGTCGAGGCCGGCCTTGACGGCTTCTTCTTCCTTGAGTCCCTGTTGTGCGGCGTAGTCGCGGACATCCTGCGTGATCTTCATCGAGCAGAAGTGAGGGCCGCACATCGAGCAGAAATGGGCGACTTTGGCGGAGTCTTGCGGGAGCGTTTCGTCATGAAACGCGCGAGCGGTGTCCGGGTCGAGCGAAAGGTTAAATTGATCCTGCCAACGGAAATCGAACCGTGCGCGTGAGAGGGCGTTGTCGCGCACTTGGGCGCCCGGGTGACCCTTAGCCAAGTCGGCCGCATGGGCGGCGATCTTGTAGGTGATCACTCCGTCCTTCACATCCTTTTTGTTCGGAAGGCCCAGATGTTCCTTGGGCGTCACATAACAAAGCATCGCGCAGCCGAACCAGCCGATCATTGCGGCTCCGATCGCCGAAGTAATGTGGTCGTAGCCGGGGGCAATGTCGGTCGTGAGAGGGCCAAGCGTGTAAAAAGGCGCTTCGAAGCATTCATCCAACTGCTTTTCCATGTTTACCTTGATCATCTGCATCGGAACATGGCCCGGGCCTTCGATCATGACCTGACAGTCGTGCTTCCAGGCTTTTTGAGTGAGCTCACCGAGAGTGGCCAGTTCGCCGAACTGGGCGGCGTCGTTGGCATCGGCGATGGAACCTGGGCGGAGGCCGTCTCCGAGCGAGAACGAAACATCGTAGGCCTTCATGATTTCGCAGATTTCATCAAAGTGGGTGTAGGTGAAGTTTTCTTTATGATGCGCGAGGCACCACTTGGCATGTATAGACCCGCCGCGCGAAACAATGCCGGTGGTGCGATTGGCCGTCAAGGGCACATACCGCAATAAGACTCCCGCGTGGATCGTGAAATAGTCCACGCCCTGTTGGGCTTGCTCGATCAGCGTATCGCGATAAATTTCCCAGGTCAGGTCTTCCGGCTTGCCGTTTACTTTTTCAAGGGCCTGATAGATCGGGACCGTGCCCACGGGGACGGGGCAGTTGCGGATGATCCATTCGCGCGTCTCATGAATATTGCGGCCGGTCGAAAGGTCCATGAGCGTGTCAGCGCCCCACCGGATCGACCAAACCATCTTCTCAACCTCTTCCTCGATAGACGAGCTGATGGCGGAATTTCCAATATTCGCGTTGATCTTAACCAAAAAGTTCCGGCCGATGGCCATGGGCTCGAGTTCCGTGTGGTTGATATTCGCGGGGATGATCGCGCGGCCGCGGGCGACTTCGTCGCGGACAAATTCAGGGGTGATGCGCTTGGGGGTCGAGGCGCCGTAATTGTTCCCGGGGTGCTGGGTCAGTAAGCTCTTGTCACGGATTTCGTCGAGAAGCATATTTTCACGGATGGCGACATATTCCATCTCGGGCGTGATGACGCCTTTGCGGGCGTAGTGCATTTGCGAAACAGAATGTCCGCGCGAAGCGCGGCGGACGACTCGATTTTTTTCCATGCGGACGGTTTCGGTGTCTGCGCGGCCGGTGACCCAAGGTTCGCGGGTGCGAGGCAGGCCTACGGTGACATCAATTTTGACGGCGGAGTCAGTGTAAGGCCCGCTTGTGTCGTAAATAACGATCGGCTCATTGGGTGTTGTGATCGCAGCGGCGGCGCCAGGAGCGGCAGAATGGCTTGAGGTGCTGACTTGAATGCGCCGCATCGGCACCTGGATCGTCGGATGCAGCCGTCCCGGAACATAAATTTTTTGGGCGTTCGGAAAGGGCTTGAGGGATTCAGTTAGAGGAGCCGAATCAGAGGCGCCGGGGCTTGTTTGGGGTGACTTCATAGACAGGTATTCTAACACAGCTGCGGAGACCCCTAAAGTGGGATAATTTGTTAGAATACGCAGCAAATAATGTCATCATAATGACCAGATAAGGGGATATATGGCGCGCAAAAGAGCTTTGATCACCGGGATTACGGGACAGGATGGTTCATATTTGGCAGAGCTGCTGCTTGCCAAGGGGTACGAAGTGTATGGAATCATCCGCCGGTCCAGTTCATTTAACACCGGCCGCCTTGACGATATTTATCAAGACCCGCATGTTCCGCACGCGCGGCTCCATCTCGTGTACGGCGACCTGAATGACGCCAGCTCGGTGAATCGCATCTTGCGCACGGTCAAGCCGACCGAAATTTATAATCTGGCGGCTCAAAGTCATGTCCGGGTGAGTTTCGATATTCCCGAATACACCGCCGAAGTGACGGCCCTCGGTTGTTTGCGTTTACTCGAAGGAATTCGCGAGACAAAAATTCCCGCTAAATTTTATCAAGCGTCTTCGAGTGAACTGTTCGGCCGCGCCGCCGCGCCTCAATCCGAAAAAACACCTTTCCAGCCGGTGAGTCCCTACGCCGTGGCCAAACTTTTTGCCTATTGGACAACGGTCAATTATCGCGACAGCTACGGAATTTTTGCCTGCAACGGAATTTTGTTCAATCATGAGTCACCCCGCCGAGGAGAGACCTTTGTGACGCGTAAGATCACGCGAGCGATCGCTCGGATCAAGCATGGGCTGCAGGACACGCTTTATCTTGGAAATTTGGATGCGAAGCGCGACTGGGGATTTGCGGGAGACTATGTCGAGGCGATGTGGCTCATGCTGCAGGCCAAAACACCCAAGGATTATGTGATCGCGACCGGAAAAACTTATTCGGTCAAAGACTTCCTGACCGTCGCATTCGGCGAAGCCGGACTAGATTGGAAAAAATATGTCCGCATCGACAAACGCTACTTCCGACCGCTCGAAGTGGATGTGCTGCTCGGCGATGCACGCAAAGCGCAGCGCGAACTCAAGTGGAAGCCCCGCGTGTCCTTCAAACAGCTCGTCAAAATGATGCTTGACGCTGATCTGAAGCTCGTCTCCCAAGAAATCCACGGAAAAAAATCCCACTAGAGAATGAATTTGGTCTGGAGGTAGGAAGGCCTGCCTTCGGAGGACTTCTGGAAGGCCGAGGCGTCCCCGCCGAGGCCGGACAG
>JAGVCY010000065.1 GCA_020058965.1 Candidatus Omnitrophota bacterium
GGCACCCCCAACTCGCGGCTCACGATCGCCGCGTGGCAGGTGCGCCCGCCGCGGTTGGTCACGATCGCGGAAGCCCGCTTCATGATCGGCTCCCAATCGGGGTCCGTTTTGTCTGTCACTAAGACATCGCCCGGCTTAAACTCGGTCATGTCACGGGTGTTCTTGATCACCCGGGCCGGCCCCTGCGCGATCTTGCCGCCGATGCTCCGGCCGGTGGTCAGCACCAAGCCCTTCTTCTTAAGCTTGTAAGTTTGGATAAAATTGACGTCCTTACACGATTGGACGGTCTCGGGCCTGGCTTGGACGATAAAAAGTTCCCCCGTCCCGCCGTCCTTCGCCCATTCCAGATCCATCGGTGTGGGCCGCCCGTTGACCGCGCTGTAGTGATCCTCGACCAGGCAGGCCCACCGGGCCAGCTGAAGAATATCCTCATCCGTCAACGCCGCCCGCGCGCGGTCATCCGGCGGGACCGGAATGTTCATGACCATCTTCCCCCCGCCCGCGTCATAGACCAGCTTGAATTCCTTGCTGCCGATTTTTTTCTGCAAAATAGGTTTGAACCCTTGCTTGAGGGTCGGCTTGAATACGCAATATTCGTCCGGCGTCACCGAACCCTGCACGACGTTCTCGCCGAGTCCGTAAGCGGCGTTGATCAGCACCGCGTCCTTAAAACCCGTCTCGGTGTCGATGGTGAACATCACGCCGGCGGAGGCCAGGTCCGAGCGGACCATGCGCTGGACACCGATGGAAAGGGCGACCTTCCGCCAGTCGAAGCTCTTGTCCACGCGGTAGGAAATGGCCCGATCCGTAAAAAGAGACGCGAAGCAGAACTTGCACTTCAAAAGCAGCGGATCGCCGCCGCGGACGTTGAGGTAGGTTTCCTGCTGGCCGGCGAAGCTGGCGTCCGGCAGGTCCTCGGCTGTCGCGCTGCTCCGAACGGCAACGCCGATCGGATCGGGGCCGGAGAGCTTCCCGTATGCTTGCAGGATGGCTTTTTCCAAATCCTCCGGCATCGCGGCCGACACGATCGCGTCGCGCACCTTGGCGCCCCGTTCGCGCAGATTCGCCATATCGCCGGTGTTCAGATCCCGAAGGGTCGCTTCGATAAAACCATCGAGCTTGGCCGTCCGGATAAAATACCGGTAGGCATCAGACGTGACGGCAAAACCATACGGCACCCGGATCCCTTTGGGGACCAGCTGTTGAAACATTTCTCCCAAAGAGGCGTTCTTGCCGCCCACCAGCGGGATGTCCTGGATCCCGATCTCGTCGAACCATTTGACGAATGCCGTCGAATTCCGCGGTGCGATCATAGGTTTCTCCATCGTGTTTCGTACAAAATCGGGCCTGTTGAGTGTTTACAAAACCGTTCCCGGCAAAAATGGCTCGCCCTTATCCAATCTCAGGATGTTCTCGGTCGTCACGCGGCAGATTTGCGCCAGAGCTTCACGCGTAAAAAAAGCCTGATGCGCCGTCACGAGCGCATTCGGAAACGTCAGAATCCGCGAGAGGTCGTCGTCCTGCAGTACCTGACCGGACAGGTCCTCAAAAAAAACTCCTTCCTCTTCTTCATAAACGTCCAGCGCGACGCCTGCGAGATGGCCGCTTTTGAGCGCGTCGATCAGCGCCTTGGTGTCGATGAGCTTGCCGCGGCTGGTGTTCACGAGATAGGAGCCGGGCTTCATCCGCGCCAACCGCTTCGCGTCGATGAGATGGAAAGTCTCGGAGAAAAGCGGCACATGCAGCGACACGATGTCGCTAGAGGCCAGCAGTATGTCCAGGTCCGCGTACTCGACCCCGTTCGCGCGGGCCCATTCGAGGGCCGGCGACACGTCAGTCGCGAGCACCCGGCATCCGAATCCGCGGAAGATCTGCGCGGTGATTTGGCCGATCTTGCCGGTGCCGACGATCCCGACCGTTTTGTCGTAAACATCGAACCCGAGCAATCCGTTGAGCGAAAAGTTAAGTTCCCGCACGCGGTTGTGCGCCCGGTGGATCTTGCGGTTGAGCGCCATAAAAAGCGCGACCGTGTGCTCCGCCACCGCATGCGGCGAGTAGGAAGGCACGCGCGTCACCGCGATCCCGAGCTCTTTGGCGGCGGCGACGTCCACGTTGTTGTAACCGGCACAGCGCAGAGCGACGAGCTTTATTCCGACTTCTTTGAGGATGTTGAGACAGGGCTTGTCCACGCGGTCGTTGACGAAGACGCAAACCGCCTGTTCCCCGGCGGCGGCCGGAGCCGTTTTGACATTGAGCCAGAAGTCGTGGAACTCCCACTCGATGCGACCCTCGGCCTGTGGCGCGGTGCCGAAGGACTCCCGATCATAGGGTTTGGTGTCGTAGAACGATACCCGGATCATAAAAATCCCTTCACTTTGCCATTCCTGTTGCCATTCCAGCCGTTTCGAGCCCCGCCGAATGTTCGCATTCGTCATTTTGCATGCGCTTGGTCAAGTCAACCCACAACCCCGCTCCGAACTCCGGCCGATTCTTCTCAGACAAATACTGCAAAAGCGGTTCCTTGAGCCAGTTTTCCTCCAGCCATTTATCCCAATCGTCCGGCGGACCGCTCAAGACCAAGACATGGTACAAACGATCCGATTCGGCTTCCGAAGGCGGCAGGGACTTGAC
>JAGVCY010000256.1 GCA_020058965.1 Candidatus Omnitrophota bacterium
ATGGGATTTTATAAATGGCTGTACCCGGGGCTGCGGATCAAGCGCTGGGTTTTTTTATTGGCCGTAGGCATCGTTCTCGTTTCGATGGGATTCGTGGTTACGATGATCGAATCGCAGGAAACGGTCGGCAGTTTCTTTGTCGTGGGCGGTATTCTCGCAGTCATCATCTCCGTTAGAAAAATTCTGAAGTCCGTGATCATGTTGCTGGCTCCCAATCAGGAAGGTCAGCTGATCAACATCATGTACCATCGCGTTGTGCTGGCGAGCGGCACCCGTGTGGTCGCGATCGGCGGCGGGACGGGGCTTTCAGCCCTGCTGCACGGCCTCAAGGAGCGGACCTCAAACATCACGGCGATCGTGACCGTCGCGGATGACGGCGGGTCATCGGGCCGCTTGCGCAACCAGTACGGTGTGCTGCCTCCGGGCGATATCCGTAACTGCCTAGTCGCATTGGCCGACTCCGAAACCTTGATGCAAGAGCTGTTTCAGTTTCGGTTCAAGGAAGGTGTTTCGGAATCCGATAAGGAAAGCGCCAACGACTTGGCGGGACACAGCTTCGGTAATCTCTTTATTTTGGCCATGACCAAGATCACCGGGGACTTCGAGAAGGCCGTGCGCGAATCGAGCCGAATCTTGAATATTCGCGGCCGCGTGGTCCCTTCAACTTTGTCGGCGGTGACCCTGGTAGCGCATCATGCGGACGGGCGGGTGACGGATGGTGAAACGAATATCTCCGCGTGCAAATCGCCGATCGAAAAGATTTTTTTGAAGCCGGAGGCTGTTCAGGCGGCTGATGATGCCATTCAGGCGATCCGCACCGCGGATGTCATCGTTTTGGGTCCGGGCTCGCTCTACACGAGCGTGCTGCCGAATCTGCTCATCGAAAATTTGCTGGCCGAAATCATTGCTTCACGGGCGCCGAAAGTCTATGTTTGCAACATCATGACGCAACCGAACGAAACCAGTCATCTGAATTCGGACTTTCGGCATGTTGAGGCACTCATCAAGAACACACAGCCAGAAGTGCTGACACATGTGATCGTCAACAATGGCCGGGTTCCTCAGACCCTAACAGAGCGGTACACGCACGAAGGCGCATTTCCTTTAATGCGCGAAAGTGAAAAAATCAGGGAACTGGGTTACAAAGTGGTGGAGGCGGACCTGATCCGCGGGGTCGATGTCGTGCGTCACAATTCACGCCGGCTGGCCAAGATCATCACCGAAATCGCACAGAAAAAAAATATATGAGCTTAAGTAAAAAAATTAAAGTGACCAATCCGCTGGGTCTTCACGCAAGACCGGCGTCGATCTTTGTGAAGATCGCCAACAAGTATGAAGCGGATATTCAAGTGACCAAGGATGATCAGACCGTGAATGGAAAATCGATCATGGGTTTGCTCACGCTGGCCGCCGAGCAGGGTTCTGCGATCGAAATTGTTGCAGATGGCCGGGACGCCGAGGCCGCGCTCGCGGAGCTTGAGCGGTTTTTGACCCACGGGCCTGACGGCGAAGGAATTCACTCAGTATGAAAATTTTAACAGGTATCGCGGCCGCGAGTGGAATCGCGATCGGTCGGGCGATGCTGCTCGACCATGAAGACATGTCGGTTCCGGCCGTGCCGATCACACCCGATCAGGTGGCCGGCGAAGTGCTGCGTTTTGAAGAAGCCCTCACCAAGACACGGAATCAAATCCTCAAAATCCAACACCAGATCACCCTGGAACTGGGTCGCGAGCACGCCGAAATATTTGACGCCCACTTGATGCTGCTCGAGGATCGAACGCTTATCGCCGAGGTGATTCAGGGTCTTAAGACCCAGCGGCTGGCGGTGGAATATGTTTTTTCGCAGGCCCTTAAAAAGTATTCGACGGTGCTGTCGAATGTGAACGACGAATACCTGCGGGAGCGGGTCGCGGATGTGAATGATGTCAGCCGCCGAATCCTGAAGAACCTCATGGGCGAGCAGACGGGCCGCCTGGACCGCATCACGGAAAAGGTCATCGTGATTGCCTATGATCTTTCTCCGAGCGACACGGCGACGATGCACAAAAAAAATGTCATCGGATTTGCCACCGACATCGGAGGACGCACCTCGCACACGGCTATCATGGCCAAGTCGCTTGAAGTTCCGGCCGTGGTGGGTCTTGAAAAAATAACTCAAGCCGTCAAAGACGGCGACGAGGTGATCATCGACGGAATTTCCGGCAAGGTGATCATCAATCCCGACGCGAGCACCCGCGAAACCTACGAAGTCGAACGCGAAAAATATCTAGCCCATGGCCGCGAACTGTTGCAATTTACCGGCACGCCGGCCGTCACGCTCGACAAGCGCCTCATCGGCCTCATGGCCAATATGGAATTGCCCGAAGAAATCGCGTCCATCCGTGCCCACGGCGCGGCCGGAATCGGTCTGTACCGCACGGAATACCTTTATCTCAACCGGCGGACCCTTCCCAATGAGGAAGAACAGTTCGAGTCCTACAAGGAAGTGGTTTCGGCCATGAACCCGATGCCCGTCACGCTGAGGACGCTCGACCTTGGGGGCGATAAGTTTTTGTCCCATTTGGAAATGCCGCGCGAAATGAATCCATTTTTGGGCTGGCGGGCCATCCGCTTTTGTCTGGCGATGCCGGAAATATTTAAGGCACAGCTGAGAGCAATCTTGCGCGCGAGCGCGTTCGGCAAGGTGCGTGTCATGTATCCGCTGATCTCCGGGCTGGAAGAACTGATGGCGGCCAACGCGATGCTTGAGCAGTCCAAGCGGGATTTGATCAAAAAGGGCATTGCTTTTGATCCCAAGATCGAAATCGGCGCGATGATCGAGATTCCCTCCGCCGCTCTGACCTGCGATCTACTGGCGAAGCAGGTAAGCTTTTTTTCAATCGGAACAAACGATTTGATTCAGTACGCTCTCGCGGCCGACCGCGTGAATGAAAAAATTGCCTACCTCTACGACCCGGCGCATCCCGCTGTGCTCCGTCTTATCAAAATGATCGTCGACGCAGGCCATCAGAACAAGGTCAAGGTCTGCATGTGCGGTGAAATGGCGGGTGACCCCGAGCTTACGATGATCTTGCTGGGTCTGGGGTTGGATGAGCTATCCGTCTCCGCGGTGATTCTGCCCGAGATCAAGCTGATCATCCGTTCGGTCAAATTTGAAAATGCCCGCAGAATCGCCCGTGAAGCGCTCAAATTTTCGATGGGCAAAGATGTCATGGCCTACGCCCGCGAGGAGTTTAAGAAGGCCATGAAGGGGCAGCGGCTGTACGAATCGCTTAAAGGAAAGTCGGTGTAACATGCGAGCCATTATTTTAGCGGCGGGGTACGCCACGCGTCTTTATCCGGTCACCCGAACCAAACCCAAGGCGCTTTTGTCGGTCGGGGGACGCGCCCTGCTCGATCATCTGATGGACCGCGTGGATGCCGTCGCCGAAATTGAAGAAACGGTGTTGATCTCGAACGCGCTGTTTTTTGCGCCGTTCAAGGCGTGGGCCGCGGAAAGAAGCCGTCGGACCTCCAAAAAGATCCGTGTTTTTGATGACGGGACCACCTCCAACGCCAATCGCTTGGGTGCCATCGGAGACTTGAGATTTGCGCTGCGCGAGTCCAGGGTATCGGACGATCTCATCGTGCTGGCCAGCGATAATTTATTTGATGAAGACTTGACCGGGTTTGTCGGCGCCTTTAACGAGAATTCCCCGGGCGCGCTCATCGGCGTTCATGATGTGGGTGATCCGAAGCTGGCGGCGGGCCGCTACGGAACCGTTGAAACGGACGCAAAGGGCGAAGTTTCGGCGATCGAAGAAAAGCCGCTCGAGCCAAAAACGAGCCGCGTGAGCATGGGCGTTTATGCCTTGTCGCGGCGCACGCTTCCTTATATCGATGACTATTTGGGCGGCAAGGAAGTGAAGGACGCGCCGGGCCATTTTATGAAATGGCTGTTAGATCGCGTCGAAGTTCGAGCCTATGAATTTAAGGGTCGGTGGTATGATATCGGCAGTTTTGACCAATGGGCAGAGGCCGACAAGGCTCTTCTCGCGGACCGCAAATTTTAAATGAAAGGTAAAAAATGAAAAAAGAACGGTATCTCTTTACTTCTGAGAGTGTGACGGAAGGTCATCCTGACAAAATTTGTGATCAAGTTTCGGACGCGGTGTTGGACGCGATCATGGCTGAAGATCCGATGGGCCGCGTCGCCGTTGAGACACTGGTGACGACCGGAATGGTGGTTGTGACGGGTGAAGTCACCACCAAGACCTATGTTGATATTTCCAAGCTGGTGCGCGCGACGCTCAAGGATATCGGCTACACCGAAGCGGCGCTCGGCTTTGATTATCAATCCTGCGGCGTTTTGACCGCGATCCAGCAGCAATCACCCGATATCGCCATGGGCGTGGACACTGGCGGCGCCGGAGATCAGGGGATGATGTTCGGTTATGCCTGCCGCGAAACTCCGGAACTGATGCCGCTGCCGATCACGCTGGCCCATCGCATTACCCGCCAATTGGCCAGCCTGCGGAAGTCCAAGACGCTTAAATATTTGTGGCCGGACGGGAAGTCGCAAGTGACGGTGGAATATGAAAACGAAAAGCCGCTGCGCATTGACGCGATCGTCATCAGCACGCATCATCGAACCTCCGTCGCCTCCGCCACGATCCGTAAAGACTTGATCAAGCATATCATCAAAAATTCCTCTATTATTCCCCAGAACATGGTGGACAAAAATACCAAGATCTTCGTGAACCCGACCGGCCGATTTGAGGTCGGCGGACCCGTGGCCGACACCGGTCTCACGGGACGCAAGATCATCGTCGATACCTACGGCGGCGCGGCCCCTCATGGCGGCGGAGCGTTTTCGGGCAAGGACCCTTCCAAGGTGGACCGTTCCGCCTGCTACATGGCCCGTTACATTGCCAAAAATGTCGTAGCGGCCGGTCTCGCGGACCGCTGCGAAATTCAGGTGGCATACGCGATCGGCGTGCGGGAGCCCGTTTCGGTGTTGGTCAAAACCTTTGGAACCGGCAAAGTTTCGAGCGAGGTGCTCGAAGCGGCGGTCCGCAAGACCTTTGATCTGACGCCTCATGGCATCATCAAGACACTGGATCTGCGCCGTCCGATCTACCGCAAAACGGCCGCGTACGGTCACTTCGGCCGTTCGGAAAAAAGCTTTTCATGGGAGCAGACCGACAAAGTCCAGGACCTGAAGCGTCATTCTGAAGTATTGATCCGATCCAACGGTCACGGCGCGGCGCTGGTCCGATAACGCTTTTATAAAAAATCATCAGGAGAATTTATGGCGATAAAGCATGACATTAAATCATTGACGTTGGCTTCCAAGGGCAAGGGCCGCATTGAGTGGACCGCCCGGCAGATGCCGGTCATCGATCAGATCACCAAGCGTTTTATTTCTCAAAAGCCGCTCAAGAATCTCAAGGTCGCCGCTTGCTTGCATGTCACCGCCGAAACCGCCAATTTAATGATCGCGCTGAAGGCCGGCGGCGCCCAAGTATCGCTCTGCGCTTCGAACCCGTTGAGCACGCAGGATGATGTCGCGGCTTCGCTCGTCAAAGATCACGGGATCTCGGTCTACGCGATTCATGGCGAAAACCGAGCCACCTATTACAAGCACTTGAACGCGGTATTGGATACGAAGCCGCATGTCACGATGGACGACGGCGCCGATCTGGTCGCGCTCATTCACACCACGCGCAAAGAACTTGTCGCGGGCCTGATCGGTTCCACAGAGGAAACAACCACGGGCGTGATCCGGCTCAAGGCGCTCGAAGGGGATGGAAAGCTATTGTTTCCGGTGATCGCGGTCAATGACGCCAAAACCAAACATTTTTTTGACAACCGTTACGGCACCGGCCAGTCGACGATGGACGGCGTGATCCGCGCGACCAACTTCTTGATTTCCGGATCCCGCGTGGTGGTTGCGGGTTACGGCTGGTGCGGCCGCGGAGTGGCTTCGCGCGCGCACGGACTGGGCGCCCGCGTCATTGTTACCGAAGTGGATCCGCTGAAGGCCATCGAAGCGGTCATGGACGGTTATGATGTCATGCCGATGTCCGAAGCCGCGTCCAAAGGCGATGTGTTCATTACGGTCACGGGCGACTGCGGCGTGCTCCGTCCGGAACATTTTTTAAAAATGAAGGACGGCGCGATGGTCGCCAACTCCGGTCATTTTGATGTCGAGATCGATGTCGCCGGGCTCAAGAAAATGGCCAAATCAACCCGCGAAATGCGGAGCAGTCTGGTGGAATACAAACTCGCCAACGGCCGCCGGATTTATTTGTTGGCCGATGGTCGGCTTGTGAATCTGGGTGCCGCCGAAGGCCACCCGGGCATGGTGATGGATATGAGCTTCGCGAACCAGGCGCTGTCGACCGAATTCCTTGTGAAAAATCACAAGACACTTTCCAAAAAAGTGTACTCGGTTCCCCAGATCATCGACGAAAAAATCGCCTCTCTCAAGCTCGACTCAATGGGCATCAAGCTCGACAAGCTGACCGCCGAGCAAGAGCGATATCTCTCGAGCTGGTCCGCCGGCACATAAAATCAGCTCGCTCCGGCCCGCAGGTAGGACAGAATGCCTTTGCGGGACGGAGCCGTTCGCGCGCTGTCAAAGACGAGGCGCGCTCACTCCC
>JAGVCY010000041.1 GCA_020058965.1 Candidatus Omnitrophota bacterium
AGCTTTCTCACATTGAGATATTTCTCGGGAAGTCCTGCCTGAAAGTTCTGCTGGTAAACGAGCGTCATGCTCGTCTCCGAGATTTAGGATCTTTTTCCGACGACAGAGGAGCGTCGTCTGTTTCGGTGAGATGAAAGTTCGGTTTTTTGACGAACGGAAAAACATGATGGTGTTCTTCCAACCGCAAAATGTCGACGAAGAGGTCGTTGCATTTTTTTTCGATGTATTTGTACTGCTTGGGCAGGGCCGGAGGAGTTTCGTTTTTGCGCGGCTCATAAACGAGCGCCATCAGCATGACGCAGAGCTCCGACGGATTCAGTCGGTCCAGGTCACCCGCCTCCCACAATTCCGACAACATGAGTTCGTACCCGTACATCCACGACGCGAAGTCGCCTTTGGGCGTTAGTCCATCGTCGTTCAAGTAGCCCATTTCCTTCAAAAGTTCCAGCTTGCGCTCGATCAGCGCGATGGCGCGTTTGTGCTTTTTTTGGCCCGATTGGAAATAATGGAATGAGCGCGGATAAATATCGAGCAGCTTTTTTCCGAGTTTTTTGTAGAGATTGAGCAGGGTCGCGTAGGACGCGTTGAACTGGCTCATGATCGGTTCCATCTTGCCGGACATCACGCGCTCGATCACATCGAAGCGGATCAGGTGCGGGTTGACCCGCGCGTACACGAACCCGACCGTATCGATCCCGCGCCGACCCGCCCGACCCGCCATCTGGAAGTAGTCGCGGTTGGTCAAAAAGTCAAAGCCGAATCCGTAGAATTTTCTCAGCTCGTCAAAAACGACCGTACGCGCCGGCATGTTGATCCCGAGGGCGAAGGTTTCGGTAGTGAAGATCAGGCGGATTTTTTTCATCGTAAAAAGGCGCTCGACGACTTCTTTGAGCGTCGGAAGTAGTCCCGCGTGGTGATAGGCGATGCCGTGTTCGACGAGTTCACCCATTTGGATCGCGGACTTTTCCTTGCTCAGATCAAATTGCGCGACGAGTTCGTCGTACAGCCGTAGATTTTCGGCCTCCTCCTCTTTGTTCAAAAGACGGAGATTGGTGTGCTCCTGCGCGAGCTCTTCGACGCGTTTGCGGCCGAAGGCGAAGTACAGGCAGGGCATCCGGTCGGACTGGATGAGATGCAGCATCAGGTCCTGCGTGCTGTTCGGCTTGGCCCGGAGTTCACGCTGCCAATCCTGCGCGCCGTGGAAACGCCGGCGGGGCTTGCCGCGCTGGCCGTCCTGACCGCCGCGGCCAAAGGGGTTGGACCAGACGTTGAGGTTGTGATAACCCTTCTTGTGCAGCGTGCGGACATCCGAAAAAATTTCGTTCTGGCATTGAAAATGCTGTTGGAGCTGGACCGGCCGGTGGTTTTCGAGAATGACCGTCACTTCATGCGTGTGAATGGACTTGATCCAGTCGGCGAGCTCCTGAATATTGGGCGCGGTCGCAGAAAGCGCGAGGAAGCGCGTGTAGGGGCGGGTGAACATGATCGCCTCCTCCCACACGGTACCGCGTTCGTAATCATCGAGATAATGCACCTCGTCGAAAATGACCCAGGCGGTTTTGTCGTGCATTTCGGGATTTTCAAAAAGCTGATTGCGGTAGATCTCGGTCGTCATGATGAGCAGCGGCGCGTTGGGCTCGATCGACACATCACCGGTGAGGATGCCGACCTGGCCGGGAAACTGCGCGTTGAACTCGCGGAATTTTTGATTCGAGATCGCCTTGATCGGCGCGGTGTAGACGACTTGCTCGCCGCGGCGGAACGAGCGGTCGATCGCGTGCTCGGCAATGGCGGTTTTGCCCGCGCCGGTCGGGGCGGAGACGAGGACGGAGTGGCCGAGGTTGATCGCGTCGATGGCCTGCTGCTGGAACGGGTCGTATTTAAAGGTTGGAGGCATGAGTTATCCTTTTCGTAAAAGTAGATCCAGACAGCCTTGAATATTCGTGGATACGCAATTACCGCCGTTTACAGTTTTTAGCGTTCGGCTCACGAGAACGACTTTGTCGGCTTTGACCCATGACGCCGCATGTTTTAATCGGCCGAGATCTTCAGGGCCGGGCGATCCCGTAAGCTTGAATTCCAAGGCCCAACGGCCTTTCGAAAACTCAAGGATCAGGTCGATCTCGTAACCGTCGCTGGTTCTAAAAAAATTGGCGTTAAAAGTTTGACCGGATGCCTTAAGTGTCCCTAGAATTTGGTTGAGAACCCATCCTTCCCAGCTCGCTCCAACCCAGGGTTGGGACAACAGTGTGTTCCAATCCGATACGCCCATTAAAAAATGAAGCAGGCCGCTGTCGCTCCAATAAAGCTTTGGACTTTTTGTAAGGCGTTTATGGATATTGGCATGAAAGGGCTGCAGAAAATGGATGAGGTACGAATTCTGAAGATAGTCGACATAGCGATTGACCGTGTGATAACTGATGCCGAGGTTCGCGCCGACAGAGGACGCATTCCATATCTGTCCATGAAAAGCCGCCAGCATTTTAAACAGCCGCCAGGTCATTTGAGGCGAGGCATCCAATCCCCAGTTGGGTAAATCCCTTTGAGATATAAGTGTCAGATAGTCTTTTTGCCACTGCGGATAACGAGCCGGTTTAATCAATCCACCGTCTGGAAATCCTCCGCGGAGCCACAAGCTGTCCACATTGGCCGCGCGCGGGGCTTCTCCGAGTAGGATGGGGCTTAGCTCACAAATAGCCAGACGGCCGGCGAGCGATTCCGCTACATGGGTCATGAGCGCGGGCGCAACGGAGCCCAGAATCATGAATCGACCGTTCTTCTTTCGGCGAGCATCAACCGCATGGCGTATCTTGGGAAAAATCTGTGGCATGCACTGAGCTTCGTCCAGAATAATCGGCGTTTTTGAACCTAGAAGAGACTCCCATAGGAGATCAAGTCGAAGGCGTTCTTCCGCTTGCTCGAGGTCAAAGTACGTTTCGGAAAAGGTGCGGGCGAGGGTAGTTTTGCCCGACTGACGCGGTCCTAGAATCGCCACGCAAGGTGACTCTTTTAGACGTTTTCTGATCAATGGGGCGAGGGATCGTCGGAGCATGCTTGTATTATAGAATATAATTTCTATTTTGCAAGAAACGCGAGGTGCCTTTTGGCGAGGGCCGCGTGGCCGGGGGTGATGGCGCGGCTGAGCGGAAGATGTGGATCGTGGAGGTGCGTACCTAGATGCAAGGATTGATTAAAATCAGATGAAGTTGCTTTATTGATTTAAGAAAATTATTTTGGCAAAACATTGAATTTTGTCTCCTTATCAAGCACACTCTAACCAAATTATATGACCTTCTCTAATAGTATTTATAAGAGGCCGTTGCGTACGCTGGCGCTTGCGCTCGTGGTGTGCATGGGGGTTCAGGACCTTGCGTTCGCGGCGCCGGACGGCGGCAAGGCGATGCGGATCGCTCTGCCGCGCCCGACATTTGGCCTCGGACTTCCGGAGTCTGTGGCCTCGGTGGATGTCGTCCGAGGCAATGAAGAGCCGCGGCTTTTTTTGATCCGTGACGCCCACACCAATCCTTCCGCCCAATTTAACACCGCGCGCGTTCTCGAGCGGTTGGTCGACCGCGAGCGCCTTAGCACTGTCCTCACCGAAGGCGGCAGCGGCGACTTGTCTGTTGCGTTCCTCAAAAAGTTCGGTACACCGAGGGCGCGGCTTGAGACGGCGTCGGCTTTTTTACGTCGCGGCGAGATTAATGGCGCGGAATATTTGCAGATCACATCGGGCGCGGAATTCGCGTACCGGGGTGTGGAGGAAGACGCGCTGTACGAGCGAGCACTGTCCGCTTATCGCGAGGTCTTTAAAAAACGCGACGGGATCCGGCGTGAACTGGCCGAGATCCGGACGACGATCAATTTTTTAAAAAGCAGAATTTTTAGCCGTGACCTGGCATTTTGGGTCGAACAGCGCGAAAAGTTCGAACGCGGTGAG
>JAGVCY010000009.1 GCA_020058965.1 Candidatus Omnitrophota bacterium
GAAGCCGAAGCCCTTGGACTGATTTGAGAAGCGATCGCGAACCACCGTAGCCGAGCTGATCTTTCCGTATGCGGCAAACGCCTTGCGGAGATCTTCATCCGTGACATCGTACGCGAGATTGCCGACATAGAGCTTGGGGATACCCGAATTGCTTCCCTGCCGACCGGGATAGCCGGAACCAGAGGATGAACCGAAACCGAGCATTGCTTTGAGTTTTGAGAAGAAGGATTCAGACATGTTTGTTAGTAATTCAGAAATAAGGATCGGTTAATGTGCGGACACCGTTAAAAGCACAAGGAACTACGAACGCGAAAGTATATCACCCACCCTTTCGCCGTTCAAGAAAATCACCAGCTCTTTCTTCGAAATCGTTGGCTCCGTTTGGCTAGTATTGTCGGGCCGCTTCCCAATGTCCGCCCTTGTCGGGACCAATCCGCTTTAACTGTCCCTGTTTTTTTAGCATTCTTAAAACTTTTTCAACACCCGCAATGCTCAATCCCACAGCGTCCGCAATTTCTTGAGTCGTAATGTTGGGATTACCAGCTATGACCCTCAAAATTTTCTCCCTACTTTTCTCCTTACCTTTCTCCTTACTTTTCTCCCTAGTTTGCTCGCCTTTTTTTAACCCTTCCCCCTGCTCCCACTTTGGTCGGAAAAAACATACCACAAAGCCGGTCTTGACCCGCTTGAATTCAACTTTGACCTGACTCGTATCACATTCTTCATGAATTCTTTTAAGGCCGCTTGCCCACTTTTCGATATCCTCTGACCTATACATGGTTTCCGCGATAAGGGGATTTCGTAAAACTGAATGTCCATCGCCCTTAAAAAAATCTTCTGGGTTTAAATCCTCTGGAAACTTACCGGGATTGTAGATCTCAATTCTGTCTTTGAAGATCGCAATCTCATTACCTTTGGGATTGGAATAGTCCCTGTGGCAAAGTGAATTTCCGATGGCCTCTGAAAATGCCCTGATCGGAACTTCGGGAATTTCCTTCCGGCGACTTTCGCTCATGTCCGCACGCCACATAATATGTTTCTTGATGTATTCTTCGGACTGGTCGCGCAGACTGAAGAGGTTTCCGCTAAACTTTTGAATATCTATAAAAGTGATCTTGTCCTTGCTGGCAAAAACAGCGGCTTGAACTTCCATGGAGTTTTCGTTACAAAAGAGAATCTCGGCGGCGCGGGTTAGGCGGCCTCTGTCGAGCAGACCAAGCTTGCTTAAAGTCGATTTGATATTGGTGAATCTAAAATTAATGCGCTTAGCGTCGTTTGCTTTACGCATGTATTCTTTGACAGATTTTACGCTCACATCTGAGAGTTTCTTCTTTGAAATGTCCAGCTCCCAAACAAACTTACTTTTTCTGATAAATTGATTTTCCATCTCTTGAACGCTTAATCGCTTGTCCGATTCACCCACCCTCGCGTAAGCCCTGCCATAGGCAAAATAGGGGCCGTGAGTTCCATAAAATACGACTTTGATGCAGATCTTGCCCTGGATGCTCTCCACCATAACATGAGGGAATATTTTGGGTTCGATATGCGCGGATATTGCTTCGGTAATATCTTTGATCGTGTCCTTGCCGATGGTTTGACCAAGAACAGCACCGTCATCCTTGATTCCGAAATAGATTTCACCCTTGCCGTGTTTATTGAGAATGGCCGCGATTGAAATAATGGCTTCTTTGAGCTCAGATGTTGATTTTTTAAGCTCTACACTTTCCGTTTCTTTATAGAAATTGACGGGGATGAGCTTTGACATGATAAACCTCCGGATGAAATGAACCAGTTGTTGATTTGGTTTTTCATCTGACGGGGATCAGATTACTTGGGGCTAATTTACCTTTGGCTGGACACAGCCCCCGATGGGATCAGGAGTAGCAGATCACGATACTCTATAACTTTAATTTATTTGGTCAATATTTTTCTCGCACCAATTTCGGCTCGATCACATACCATAAAGTTATTTTGCACAAATAATTAGTGCTTTTGTTGCGCAGGAAAAAATGATTTTGACTAGCTGAACCACTCTTCCGACGGACGCAAAAAAAACTCCTCGAGCGGGATGCCGTCACGGCCGATCAAAACGATCTTTGCCTTTGGATATTTTTTCTTAAATTGAATCAGCCCCGGCGCCTTGCCGCTCCGGCCGCTTTTAACCTCTATTCCCCACACCGCGGCACCGCGGCTCAGAACAAAGTCCACCTCAGCAGCGCCGTCCCGCCAATAACTTAAGCCCCACTCGGAACCGCTGAGTTCATTTAGAATCTTCGCACCTACCGCGTTCTCTACAATTCGTCCATACCATCCGCTATCGGCCTTGGTTTGCCTGAACGATATGTGCGATACCGCATTGACGAGCGCATTGTTCCAAACAACGAGTTTCGGACTGCTTCCGCGTTTGCGAGGCCGGCCTTTAGAAAACATTTCCAACCCTGAGGCCAAAAAGGCCGTTTCCAGCAAGTCGAGGTAATGCGCCAGCGTTGTCGTATTCCCCGCGTCCGTCAACTGACCAAGCATTTTGTTATACGAAAATATTTGGGCGGGATAGGCGGCGGAAAGGGCGAACAGCTGGCGCAACAACGCGGGCTTGGTGACCGTCTGCAGCTGAAGCACATCACGGGCAATGACCGTTTCGATCAAGGAGTCCGTGATGTATCGTCTCCAGGTGCTTTCATCGCCCGCGAACTCGGCGGCGCCCGGATAACCTCCAAAATACAGCCATTGATCAAGATTCCAGGAAAAAGCTTTTTGACATTCCGCGAAGGACCAGTGACTAAATCGGTGCAAAAAAAAGCGGCCTGCCAGACTTTCTGTCAGCCACCGCTGAACTAATAAAGCGGAAGATCCCAGAAGAAGCGGACGCACCCTTCCGCCGATTCGAACTTCCTCATCCCAAAGCCGCTTGACGACTTCGCTCCATCCGTTCACCTTCTGTATTTCGTCCAGTATCAAAAGCGCGGAACCCGATGTAGCCAATTTTCGCGCGCGCAGCCAGTGATTTTCGATCCACTCAGGCCCATGCGGAAGCACCGAGTCGGCAGATTCCATCACCGCCGGCCATCCCAGAAGGGTTCTCACCTGTTCGGCGGCTGTGCTTTTGCCGACCTGCCGCGGACCGGTAATGACCTGGATCAGGGGCTTTTTGGACAAAAAAGCGAGGCGGATTTGGTCAACTTGCGGTCGTTGGTGTTGAAGGGATTTCATGGGGAAATGTTACCGCAAATCCGGCGCATTGTCCATATTACTCAATCATTGAGTATTTTTACTCAATGATTGAGTAGTTACCAATTTTTGAATCATTAACTTTTATTATTCTTGATACAACAATCACAGCGCCGTCCAGGGCACGGCATAAATATTGGAGGCCACCGGATAAACTCGCGGGCCGTTATAAACAACCAGTCCGCGATGAACCTCCGGGTGAGACTTCAAAAAATCCCGTATGGACCTCGTGTCCCCAAATGAGATGTTATCGGAAGACTTCACTTCGACGCCGATCACTTTGCCCTCATGGCGGATCACGAAGTCCACTTCCGACTCTCCCGCCTTGCGCTTCCAATAAAAAATCTCCGGAGCGGTTAACTGAAGGGACGCCCAGGATAAAATTTGCTGAAGAATGAAATTTTCAAAAAATCTCCCCTTGAGCGCAGGCTTTTTGAGCTCATCGGATCGACGAACGCCGGCCAAAAAGCATGCGGACCCCGAATCAAACCAATAATATTTGGACTGCCGATAAGCATTCTCGCCTTTAACGGCGTAACCCTTTAGGTCGTACAAAAGGTTCGTTTCTTTAAGCAAGCTCAGGTACCGGCTCACATTAGTCCTTGTCTCGCGACATTCCTTGGATAATTCCTCCTGAACGGATTCCCATCCGGTCGCTTCGGCAAGCGCCCGCATGAGACGCCTGAAGTTCTCGGGATGCCTGATCCGGACTAGGTCTTGAATATCTTTTTGCAGGTAGGTATCGACATATCCGCCCAAGCGTTCGAGTGCGATTTTGTCACTGGATGCGAGAGCAGCTCCAGGCAGAGATCCCCGCCAAATGAAATCGGCCAGGTCAACTTCGGATTCAACACGCGACTCATTCGGCGCTTGATCCCTCCAGATATCCTCCAGCAGTCCGGCCGGGGGCATCCCACGAATCTCCCGATATCCAAATCCGGTCATATGAAGGTATCTGGCTCGACCGGCGAGTGTTTCACGCGGCCCTTTTCGGAGCGAGAGATTGCCCGAGCCGGAAAGAATGAAGTTTCTACTGCGCCTGGATCTATCGACCAAATATTTGACGGTAATGAGAAGCTCGGGGCAGCGCTGAACTTCGTCGATGATCGTTGGCTTGTCTTCCCACAAAAGCCCCTTGGGATCCTCTTCGGCCTGCTTAAGCGCATCGTCGTCATCCAGGGTGATGTAGTGCCAGTCTTTCAAAAACTCCGCGTGTTCGAGAAGTGTGCTTTTACCCACCTGCCGCGGGCCGATGAGAACGACTACGGGATGCGAGTCAAAAGAGTCTTTGAGTCTTGCCTCGATCCATCTCGGAATATATTGCATATCTTGCCTCCGCCAATGACTCAGTATACCTTATTTATGCACAAATCACATATTATTATGCACAGATTGTTAATTTATTATGCACAAATTATTTGTACCAGATTACTCAATGCAATAAAAACGCCTCCCCGGATTTCCGGGGAGGCGTTCGGTTAGGTCATTGCGAGCACGCCAAAGGCGTGCGCGGCAATCTCCATAAGGAGTGCTTAGGCCGA
>JAGVCY010000206.1 GCA_020058965.1 Candidatus Omnitrophota bacterium
AGGCGCGGCGGCTCCAGCGGCGGGTGCTTTGGCGCCGGCGGCGCCCTCAGCGGCAACGGCCTTATCCTTCTTCGCCTTGATCTTCATGACTTTGATCTTGGGAAGCCCCAGACAGCCGCTGGCATCGGTCCAAAGACCTTTTTTTTGAAGCATTTCGATTTTTTCGTAGCGCTTCAGAACCGAACGATGACGACCGCTTGCGGACCCGCTTCCAAAACTAGTGTGCTGTGACATGATGTGCCTCGAGTGTGTTTGTTAGAATTTGCGTAAGTAGCTGTCCGGGTAAATCCGCTTCAGTGCCCTTAGATCCTTCTGAGCATCATAACGGCCTGAATATTCGCCGACGCAAACCACATAAAGCGCGCCCCGAACGATCATTCGGGCCGCGTAACCCTTCTGAGACAGCTGGGTTACTTCACTTTGGGCGCGGGATTGACTCCGGTAAGTTACGACTTGCACAGTATAGGGTTTCCGGGGGGAGATTGCAACGGATTTTGGCGGTATACTCGCGGCCGGAACCGCCGTTTTTACCTGAGGAGCCATCGTCGTCCGGCGGACGGGCGGAGCCGACACCGGAACGATGGGCTGAGGAATGAATTGGGTCCGCGCCCTCTGTATTTGATACGACTCGGCCTGGCGTGACTTGAGCTCCGAGACCTTGCGGGCGATGTCCCGCCGCTCCACATCGCGTCCTCGCAAAAAACCCATGTAAAAAACAACGATCAATAAGACAATGACCACCGCCGCCGTCACGGTCAAAATTTCGAGGGTGACCGTGAAGGTCGGCTCCGCGTGTGATGACAGCATCGACTTGATGCGATCGCCATGCGTTTCTTTGATGGGTGATTCAAAAAGATCCGATGGGTCGGTCCGGCGGTTCGTTGGTTGCGAGTGGGATTCTTCCATAAAGTGTTATTTTAGCAGAATGTCCTTAAAAATTGACGGTTCCGGTCCAGGATGCCCTAAAAAAAGGTTTTTGATCCACTTGAATAAAAAGCTGGCCTTTTTTGTAGTCCAGGTTAAAAGTTTTACGAATTTCTCCGGATCGGGCTTTTAGAAGCTTCCAGCCGGCCAGCGCCTTGCCGAGCTCGCCCGGGTCGGCATCTCCACGCACCTGTGCTCCCACCAACTGTCCGGCCGGGTTAAAGGACAGGTCCGCGTCCAGCCTGACAAGCTTGGACAACCAGTCACGCAACTCCAAGATTCCGGATCTTGAATTCCATACGGCTCGGCCGGACTCAAAATCGATCGGCGGCCAACGGGAATCAAGCGGCACCCACCGGGGACCTCTGAAGTCAACTTTCCAAACTCCGGACAATAGGCAGCGCACGAGGCCGTGTTCAAGAACCACCTGATCCGCTTCGAGCCGGATGGAGCCGGCCGGATAGCGCACGGAATGCAAAGTGATGTTCCCTCGCGCGGCCGAGGACGATTTCCATTCAATCGGTGAATGGGCCACGGCCTTTGCCGCCCATCTGAGCAATCCGTCCGGCGGAAAAATGATGACTGCGCCGGCGCTGCCCGACAAAAGCAAAGCCGCAAGGACCGATATCCGGACCCGGCGGCTCATGACCTGGCTTTTTCCCAGCGAAATCCCTCATGCCTCAAAAGCCGCACCATCCGCTGCATCCGCACAACACGCTCAAATACATCCACCACCTGCGGATCAAATTGCGTGCCCCGGTTGCGCCGCAGTTCTTCAAAGGCCTGCTCGATGCTCGTTCCCTGCTTGTAAGGTCGTCCGCCGATCAGCGCTTCAAAGGCATTCAACACGGCAAGCATTCGGGAGCCCAGGGGTATTTGCCGCCCTTTGAGTCCGTTGGGATATCCCGAACCGTCAAAATTTTCGTGCGAAGCCAGGAGGATGGGCGCTACCGGCTTCAGACTGTTAAAAGATTGTACGAGCTTGGCGCCATGGACGGGATGTTGACGCACCAGCTTGACTTCCTCGCCGGTGAGTTTGGCGGTCTTTTTAAAGATCGCGTCCGGAAGCGAAAATTTTCCGGCGTCTTTTAAAAGCGTCGCATAATGCAAAGCCTGCTTGTCAGCTTCGTTGAGCCGCAGCAGATCGGCCATTTCCATCGCGATGGAAAGCAGGGTGCTCGAGCGAACCTTGCGCTGGGGAGAAAACCGCGTGCCGAGAATCGTCGCCAGCGAACGGATCGTTTCGACCGTGACCCGCTTTTGCTCTTCGTATAGTTCGGCATTTTTGATCGCCACCACGGCTTCCTCCGCCAGCGTCATCAAAATGTCCTTGTCAAAAAAATCAAATCCCTTGGAATCCTTTTTCCGGCGCAGCGTGATCACGCCGATCACATCCTCATCAATGATCGGAACGGATAGCACATCTTTCCGGAGAACATGTTTGGCGGTCGCGTACACGCGCCCCTCCAAACCCTCGCCGCTTCGCACCTTGCGCCCCGCCCGTCCCCGGAGCGAAACCACGGTGTTCCCCCGCTCCGTCAGGCGCGAGCCCGGCGTGCGCTTGTCGGCGCTGTAAATCACACATTCCTTGGCCCGGATCACCTGACCCGTGAGCGTAGCCAGCCGCGCATAAAGATCATCCAGGCCGCTGATGGTGTTGATCAATCGATGGATCGTATGGACGGTCGAAAGCGCCACCATGCGCGGCCGTAAGCTGTCCGACATGCGCTTGAGCTCGGCCGCTTGCTGAACATGGGACAACACGAGCTTGAGGTTGGCCGCCAAAAGTTGAAAAACCGCCCGGGCGGCAGACTTATTTTCTAAATGCGTCAGCGCCAGTCCATACCAACAGTCCTTTTCGAACAGAATGGGAATGCAATGCGTGGCAAGACCTTGATGACCGGAACATTCCAGATCGAAGCCAATGGGTGTCACATCCGCCCGCCGGGCGATCTGCGCCAAAAGTGGCTTGCGGCACGGAAAATCCATGACACGCGGGTCCTGCCAGACATCCCAGGTGCGGCCGTCCATGTCGGCCCACGACCGGTCCGTCCGTTTGGCGACACTAAACAGCCACCAAACAGGACTTCCTAGGAAGGGTGAAAAGAGGGTGCGCTGGCGTTTGAATTCGGGGTGAAGTAGAAGCGCGGTCCAGAGGTCTGAAGTGGCGGGTCGATTCGGGAGGTGCGCGGGCGCGGTCATGCCCGGACGGGTATTTGGGCGGGTTCGACCCGCTCCGCCGACGGCGGTTCAGCCACCCATACGAACTTGGGCAGCTGATGAAGATCCAAAAGAATGTTCAGCCGATGAAGACTGACCACCCAGAACTTTAAATTTTTGGCTAATAACTTGGCGTTGGGGTCCATGCCGGCGAGATGCACGAGCATCACCTTGGGGCGGATCTTCAGCGGGGCCCGGGTTTGGGCATCCAGCCGCCGAACATCGGATTCGGTGACCATTCTCGAAAAAATTCTGAATTCCCATAGACAGGCCTCTCCCGCGGCGGTCAGTCGTACGGGCTGGGCGTCCGCTTCTTCGACCTGAATATTTTTCATCACCGGCAGTTGGCGGGCTTTGCCGTCCCATTCCACGCGGTCACCGGCAAACATCCGGAGCAATTCGGTCAGCCGATGCGCGGATTCCGAG
>JAGVCY010000296.1 GCA_020058965.1 Candidatus Omnitrophota bacterium
GGCCATGCCCTTCGCGTGGGTCGAATGGAGCGCCCGCTATGCAGAATTACTGCCCCGAATTTTTATTCCCTCCGCGGTGACGGTCATTCGGCGCTGGTCGTGTGTCACCGGCGCGGTGGTCCTCATCACTCTCACCACGCTTCTTTCGATGCGCGCCCACGCTGAGATCGTTCACTTCTATCCTCTCTTCAATCCGGCCTGGGACCGTATGATGACCAAGGTCCGCACCCAAACCCCCGAAGACGCGATCGTCACAGGTTGGTGGTCGCCGGGACATTTTTTGACCTCGGTCGGGAAGCGGCGGGTGACTATCGACGGGTCCAGTCAGGAAACACCTCAAGCCTATTGGGTCGCCAATCTATTCGTTCAGCCCTCAGAACGCGTCGCGCTCGGCATCCTGCGCATGCTCAATACCTCCGGAAACTCAGCGGTCGAATACCTTCAGAAAAAAAACTTTTCGTTACCGGACTCCGTCGATTTGCTCCACGCCATTCTGCCTTTGTCCCGCGAAAAGGCGCGGGCCAAGCTGCTGCGGCGTTTGAGCGCCGCGGACGCGGATACGCTCCTGAACCTGACCCACGGCACGGCCGTCCCCGCTCCCAGTTATTTGTTTTTGTACAATCACATGATCGAACAGGTGCTGGCATTGGACTTTATAGGCCGCTGGGATTTTCATAAGGCTCAAGCCTTTGCGGAGCGTGTCGCCCGTCAGCCTCAACCGCAGGACAAACAAATACTGACGCGTGCCACGCCCCAGAACACCAAGCTCCTGTGGTCCATGACCGACAAGCCTGCTTTTTATGAATCCGAGGGGTATCAAACGAACCGATCAGGCAGCACGGTGGCATTCTCCAATCAGGTCACTCTGGATCTAGCCACCCATGAAGCGTTCATCAACCGGCGCGACAAGCTTACGGGCCGGGTCGCGAGCGTATTTCGTATCGATGCCAAAGGCGATTTGATCGAAATTCCCAACCCCAAAGCGGAGCTCAACCTTTCGCTCCTTGTGATCGAGGATCCTCCCGCGATTCCCGGCGGACAACCCGCGTACCGGTCTGTCGTCCTGGGCAGGCGCTGGGCCGGCTCCATGGCGATGCGCCTCTATTATCTCGGCGGCAAGGGCTTGAAGTTTATCCATCGGGTCGCGAACGTGGATTCACCCGCGGACCGGGCCAGGCTTTATTTATTTGAAGTTGATTGGGAAGGATTCGAACGGTCGTTGGAGCGGGATTCGGAATAAATCAGGTATTCCAGCCGGCGCGCCTGGTCCATTTGACGGATCTCGCGAAGCTCGGTAACCGCGTCAAACGCGATGTCCTGCCGCCCCGCGTGAATACCGGTCACGCCGATGAGCATAAGGGTGTGCGCAGATTTTGGATTGATGGCCTTCGCATGATTCAAGTGCTCCAGCGCCTCATCCCATTTTTTTTCACGATAAAATAATCCCGCCAGGTCCTGATGCGCCCCTTCCATCCTGGGGTCCAGCGCGATCACCCGCCGATAGCCCTCTTTTGCCTTTTCGGACTCTCCGATCGCGGCGTAAGCTTTTGAGATCGAATACAATGATTTGACTTCATGGGGATTGCTCTTGAGCGCGGATTCAAAGTGGAGAATGGCCAATTCGTAGTCCTGCGTCTGGATATACGCCAGCCCCAACCCGTGATGCAGCGCGGGCAAACCCGGCAAGAGTTTAAGAGCATCTAAAAATGATCGCTCCGCCTCTGCATACCGCTTTGCATCCAAAAAACGATTTCCACGCTCATATAGCGTGGTGACGCGTGATCTGATGCTGGCCGGGGTTTGTCCGGACGGGAGTTCCAAGCCGCGCGTATTGGATTTTTTGGAGGGAGAGTCAGATTGAGAAAAACCAGCTCTGGGGTCAAAACCGACCGTAAGTAAAATAACCAATGTTGACGCTGCGACCGCTCGCAGCGTCAGAGAGCGACGCTTCACGCCGGGTTCTTCAGACCCAGCTTAACCACCGAAAAACGAAATCTCAACTCTTCTGAAGTGGCTCCCTGGCTTCGCAGATTCATGGCCGACACGCGCATAGCCGGATTGGAATTTTCGAGCGTCGCGACGAACTTTTTGATATTCGCCATACTGCCCGCCCCTTCCAGATCGACCTTCAGCCAATAACCGTTATCCAGCTCTTCTGTCTGAACGGGATTGATGTTAGAAATGAACAGTCCCACGCTCTGCGAAACCCGCTCGATCTCACCTAAATAAGCGGCGATCTCCTCTTCCGAAGATATCTTGGAGTCGGTCAAGTAAGCGCCCAGATCCGCGTGTACTTTTTCGATCTGTTCGCGGTCGTTCAGAATGGCCAATTTTTTGGGGATCAGCTCTTCTTTTTGGCGGATCGTCTTCGACAGCTTATCCAAATGCCGACCCAACGGCTGGAACATCACCAGATTCAGGACAAAGATCACCAGCACAAAGCCCAGCGCTCCCGCGATCATTTTTTCGCGAGGAGATAATTTTGAAAAGAATGCAAGAAGGTTGGCTTTTTTCTTCGCCGGTTGTTCGGCCTGACCCTCCGCCTGCGCGGGGACCGCGTCCGTCTTGGGGCTTTCGGCCGCTACTGTGGGATTCGCCATGTTATCGGACCTCCTCTAAATTCGCGCTTAGGCCAAAGTCGGTCATATCCTTGCCATCCACCTTGCGGCTTTTTGCAAAGTCGTTCTTGACCGTTTTAAAAGCGGGGCTATTTTCAAATTCGGTCACAAACGAGAAGACTCTCGACATGAGTTCGGAGGTGCCCTTAAGCGCCACTTTTCCTTCAGCGTCCACGCTCATCTCATTGAGGTACATTTCTCTCGGTAAAATAGTTTCCAGCTGTGTCAGCGCCAGAAGCACATGGCCTTTTTGAGAGGCAAATGAGCGGATGCGTTCATTCTGATCCGCGATGGTCATCAGCCGCTCAGCCTCGCTGTTTTTGGCCGAGAAGTTCTTGTCCAACGATTTGATGTAGGAATTTTTTAGATACGCGTTCGCCACAAAAACTCCCAAGAACAACACCGCGATGACCATCACCAGCCCGCCCGCCGTGAAGATCTGTGTCGCTCGGGATCTGAAGTTGCTGGCCGTGCGCAGATCGTCCGGCGTAAAATCCATGGCCAGGCCGCTGAGCGTCGCCGCTGACAACAGGATCGCGTCAGTGGGTGATTGAAATAATTCCGTGCCGGAATGGCGGGTTGAGGCCGACAGCGGAACGATATCGGCGGCATGAACCGTTTCGGTGGGCACGCCGCACGCGCTTTTTACTTCAGTGCCCAGTTGAGTCAATTCGGTGCGATCAGGCCCCAGCACCAGCACCTTGCCGAGCGCGCGGCCCGGTTCGGCGGATAAAAAAGCTTCTGTGGATTTTTGAACTTCGGCGGCGAGTTCCCTGCGGCTGGCCGCGTGCTGAAGCTGCTTCAGACCGATGCCGATGCTGCGAACAAAAAATGGCTTGGATTTGCACAGCACCATGAAGTCGGAATGTTCCGCGTCGACCATCACCACACCGGTCACATCGGCGTCGCCGACAAGTCTCGCCTGCACCAGACCCTGAGCCACCCCCTCAAACGCGACGCGAATCTGGCTGACCTGGACTCCGGCGGACTGCAGCACCTCCAGATGTTTTTGGATATTGCCGAGCGAGATGATCGTCAAAAGCGTCTTGGTGTAACGCTCCAGGATCTCTTCAAGATTCAAGTGGGAACAAACGATCTCTTCTTTGGAGTAAGGAGTATGCCGGCTGGCCTGAAGTTTGACGATCGCGTCAATTTCCTGAGGGTCAAATGATGGAACTTCCACGCTCTTGGTGATCGCGTATTTGGAGGTGATCACCACGGTGGCCTGATGGGTTCCGGCCTTCACCGCCGCAAGCCCGCGAGCGATCTCTTCCACAATACCCGCCTCATCCAACGACGCGAGATCACGATAAAAAAGATTTTGGACTTCCGATTTTCCGCCGACCAGTCGAACGGATGCCATTTTTAACGACACACCGTCCAAGTACACCAACAGCTGATCCGGCTGAAAAAAAGAAAAATTGCTCATGAATGCTCCACCCATCGTTGGATTCCACGCCTCACCCCGTACACCGCCAGGGTTTGACCGCGGGATTGTTTGGCCGTCGCGACACTCACGACGGAAAAATAATTCGAACCAAGCGAAACCAGTCTCCGCGCGAACGCATGCCGTAGCGAAAGCTGCTCCTGCACCTTCAGCCCAAAAATGTTCTTCAGCCTCCCCTCGAGATCCTGCTGACTGCCAAAAACCATGTCGTCTTCCGTGCCGGGGGTCTCGTCCTGCCCGGCTCTCAGCTTCAGAATTTTGGCGGCGACGGCCGGATGCAGATCGACGATCGACAGCAGCTCGGGGCTTACAGTGTTCAGATTGATCGTACCGTCGCCGTAGACGGTAACATACAACCGGACACGGTCATAAATATCCTGCGTTATCCCCGGGATCCGCAATAATTCTCTGACAAATTCAAAATCGTCATTTTTTGCCGAGTAATCCAGCCCCGCCGCATGATATCGAGATTCTTCCGAACCGCCGACCCCGGCGGTCGCGGTCACCGCGTCATCCGCGTCCCGGTAGTCCACTATTTCAGCGGCAAGCTCCACAGCCGCCTCATCCTTAAGGCCCACTGCCAAAAACAATCTCGTCAAAAAAAATCTATCCGCTCGGTTCAGATTGACCTTACGATTTTCGTCCAGTATACCATAAGTTGTTGTCCATTTCTGTACATTCGAGTCAACTTCCGTCTGATTTTGATGAACAGCCAAAACCTCCGTTGGTTTCTGTTCATAACCCCCATCAGGCAGGGGGATCACCAAACTAAACTCCGACTCGTTTAGACTCCCAGTCAGCATTTTCGCC
>JAGVCY010000147.1 GCA_020058965.1 Candidatus Omnitrophota bacterium
GTCAAACCCCGCCCGCGAACGAATTCGTCGTCGAGTTGTCGACGGAGGCATACACATCCGAAACATCAGACGGCAAGATGCATCTGCGTGTTGCGCCGCTTGGATCCAAAACCATGACGCTGTGGCATCACGCGATTTTGGTCCCATTGCAAACACTTACCGGAATGAGTAAGTATTCCTCGCAACCGCTCCCGAGCCCTACCGACAGCGAGGGGCTCCGCCGGCTTTTTGTAGAGGCGGCTGAGATGGATCCTGAATTATTCGCAGCGATCAAAGCACGACTCAACGCTCCATACATGAATATGCCGACACTGCTGCAAAAACTTCAGGGATTTTTGCCATTCAGCGATCAGGAAGTGATTCTATTCATGAAAGTGTCGCAATTGGCCGCGGCGGCGCGGATGGCTAAAGAAGCGGTGGAGAGCGCGGCGTAATTTTTAATCGACCTCCGTTCTTTCTCAACAACCTCCTGCATTTTTTGGAGGTTGTTTTTAGATTTTTGGGACAAACCTTTTATTAAGTATTAAATGCAAGAAATCAGACACAATTTCAACGGCCGAATATTAAAAAGCACCGCATCCGCCGTGCTCGTATGCTTTTTTGCCCAACACGCGGCGGTCGCGGCGGAGTTCAGGGCTTCGTATCTGCCCTATTCCCAAGCTCCCGGCGTCGTTAACTCCCAGGCGGTTCGCCCAACGATCGCCGCGCTGCCCGACTCCGTTGGCATCATCGAGGACTCGTTCACGCCTTCGGAACCCATCCACAAAACAGTTTTTTTGATCCACGATGCGCACACGAACGCTTCAGGACAGTTCAATATTGCCCGCGCCCTCGAAATTTTTATTAAAGAAAAAAATATTCGGCAGGTGTTTTTGGAAGCGGGCACCGGGGATGATTCGCTCAACGGCCTGAAGTCCGCGTCGACGCCTGAGCGGCGCCGCCGGGTGGGTGAGGCGTTGGTCCGCAAAGGGGTTTTGCAGGGCGCGGAATTGGCCAATCTGACGAGCGAGGATGACTTCACGCTGTGGGGAGTCGAGGATCCGGAGTTGTACCGGCAGGGGTTGGAGTTGTACCGCAAAGTTGCCGGCGCGCGGCAGGGAACTCGTGCGTATCTGGCCAAAATCCGCACTTCCATGGATTTTTTGCGCGAGCGGATCCTCGGCTTTGAAGCCGCTGAATTCGATATCGCGCGGCGGGATCACGCCGAGGAGCGGATCGCGGCCAAAACCTACATCCGCCGCCTGATCGAGACGGCACGCCGGCTTCGTCTGCCGCTGGAGAATTATCCGCATTTGTCCGTGGTGGACCGCCTCCAAACGATGGAGACGCGTTTGGATTGGAAGCAGATCCACGAGGAACAGCGCCGGGCGGCGGATGATGCGGCTGCGTCGGCTGATGCGGCGGGCATGGACGAACATCACGCCGCCGATCTTGAGATCGAGAATTCCGCCGAAGAAAATTGGGACTCGGTGATGGGACGCGCCTTCGCGCTGGAAGAAACTCTGAAGCAATGCGGTCGCGCCGCCGAATACCCGCGGCTTACCGAATATTTTGATTACCTGCGCATCTGCTCACGATTGGATGCGCGTGAGGCCGTCGCGGAGCAGGACCGGTTGGAGGAGGCGGTCGTCAGCGCCGTGGCGCGGACACCTGAGCAAAAGCGCTTTTTTGATATTGAGCGGGACTTTGAGGCGATGCAAAAATTAACCGAGCTCAAGCTGACACCGATCGATGCCAAGCGCTGGGAGTCGCGCCGGACCGGACCGGATCCGGATCAGGTGACCGGGTACATCAATCGGCAGATCCTTGATCTCGCGGCCGGATACGAGCGGGCGCTATTGTCCGACACGCGCGCTGCTGAAGTCATTTCGGACGCGTGGAAGTTTTATCAGCTCACACTCGCGCGTGACCGCCAATTTGTCCGGCGCCTGACCGCGCGCATGAACTCCGCCGGCGAATCCGAGTCGGCGCTCATCGCGGGCGGCTACCACATGCCGAATATCAAAGCCCTTCTGCGGCAGGCCGGCATCGGCTATGTTTCGATCCTCCCGCGTGTCACCGATCCGACCGATTTTTCCCGTTACGAAAAACTCCTGTTGTCCCAAAAAATTGACCGGCCGCAACCCATTTCTCCAGCCGCAACCGGAGCCGGGTCTGGAACCGGAGCCGGAACCGCTTTTGCCCGATTCGGCATCGCCCTCGTCCCCGCCGCCCAAAACGCCGCCCGCCTCGCCGAGATCGCGCACGCGCTAAACATAAATAGTCTAAATACTGCCATCACAGCCCCGTCTGCCGCCACGACCCTCGCTCAAGGTGCCCGCCTGACCGCCATCGAGACAAAAGGTCTTTCCCCGCGCGAAGAACTTGAGTCTCTTGTAGAATTTCAAAAGCAGCTCTGGCTATGGAAAAATAAAGTGCGCAAGGGCCGCCGTCCGCTGATTCAAGTTTCAGTGATCACGGATCAACATGGAGCGATCGGGCGGTTTGACGCGTTAATTGTGGACACCATTCGATCCGTGACAGGCAATAAACTTCCCCCGAATTTTAAGCTGGATCCGGAGCAAGCCATCGAACAGCAGATTTCGATTTATGGCATCACGATGGAGAGTCTTCGCGGCCTGGTTTATTTTCACAACTTGGGCGATTTTATGGATCGGGGAGATTACGGCGTTCTCGTGTTCCGCCGGTCCAAGGAACTGATCGATGCCGGTCTTTCGAGCTTTGTGATCGGGAACCATGATATGTGGGAATTTATGAACCTTCAGGGATTTCATTTGCCTTGGTATGGCTCATATCGAATTAATGGATTCCCGGAGATCAAAAAAATTGTCAGCGAAGCCCATGCGAAATTACCGGAGACCAGAACCATGGAATGGTGGTCCGAAAAATTAGCCGAGTTCAACGCCCACCAAGCTAAGACTCAAGCCGCAATTTGGGATCGAGTCGATATGAGAGTCGGCGGAGAGCGGGATATGGGCGGTAAGCGGATCGCCGGAACGGGGCTTTACGCGCAAGTGAGCTCGCAGCTGAACGATAAAGACCAGCAACTTTGGGGATGGCTTATGGGGTATAACCCCAGAATCAAATCCGATGTATATACCGGGTTGAGATCCGCCGGCTCGATGTCGCTTCCGTACTGGAAAAAATTCCTGCGTGATTTTAGGAAGCGTGCTGAAGAATTTAGTCCCGCACTTCCGGCAGGTAAGGCTTGGACGGAAGCGATCCGTACGATTGAAGAGGATGTGATCCCTCGGCTTGAAACGGACATCGAGGAACATAAGCGCGAGGGGATGTGGTGGTGGGAGGTTCTGGACACCATGAATTATGGTCACTACACATCGCCTGAGTGGTGGGCTAAAGATTGGAGCTCTCACAAAGATTGGGGTCCGGCGGTCATCCGCGAAATCAACGATGAATTAAACATCGATGTCAAAGATGAGCTCAGGGCGATTCCGACCACCCGGGA
>JAGVCY010000280.1 GCA_020058965.1 Candidatus Omnitrophota bacterium
CGCTCACGCCCGAGGGCGCCCCGGGCCTCTCGCAAGAGCAGATCGACGGGATCGTTCTGGCGTCGGCCTACGCGACCAAGATCGCCGAAACAGCGCGCTGGGCTGTCGCGCGGTCCGCGGACCGGATATCCGCCGAGCGGGTGAACGCCGCCAAATCCGCCGCTTCGATCATGGGAATGAACAATGTGTATTACCGCTTCCTGCATCTTGTGGAAGACGGCGAATACGCGGCGCTTCCGGCGAAGCTTCGAATGACCGTGATCGGGAACCCGGGTATCGACAAAGCGGAGTTTGAGCTTTATGCACTAGCGGTATCGGCGGTGAACGGGTGCGGTTTCTGTGTCGCGTCGCATGCCAAGAAGCTGACCGCAAGCGGGCTATCCAAAGAAGCGGTACAATCGGCGGCACGGATCGCCTCGGTTGTCTGCGCGGTGGCTCAAACCCAGTTCATCGAAAGTGTCGGCTCGTAACCAACGAAGGAAAACTAAATGAAAAACCAAACATCTGTGCCGATCCAAATTGGAATTCAGGAAAAGGACCGGAAGGTCATCGCCGCCGGACTGTCCAAGCTTCTGGCGGACACCTACTCGCTGTATCTCAAGACCCATAACTTCCATTGGAATGTCACCGGGCCAATGTTTCAGACCCTGCATCTGATGTTCGAGGTGCAGTACAACGAATTGTGGACGGCGACGGATCTCATCGCCGAGCGCATCCGGTCTTTGGGTGTCTTCGCGCCGGGAACCTATTCGGAGTTTGCCGCGCTCAGTTCGATCAAGGAAGAAAAGGGTCCGGTCGAAGCCACGAGCATGGTGAGATCGCTGGTTGAAGGACATGAAGCGGTTATCCGCACGGCTCGAGTCCTGTTTCCAGCCCTTGAAAAAGCCGAAGATCAGGTGTCTATGGATCTGTTGACCCAGCGGATGCAGATCCACGAAAAAACCGCGTGGATGCTTAGAAGCTTATTGAGTTAAAAATCCGGCGGGCTTAGAACTCTTTATCAGAATCTTCGTCCGCGACATGAAAGGTGTGAAGCACAATGATACCCGGCCATCCCGGCAAACAAGGATGCGGCGCTATTCCCTCAAGCTTGTGTTCAAACATACCTGATTATAGTCCGCATTAGGGAAGACTGGGCTGACAAAAAATCCCGGTATTCGCCATCGCGGCTATATCACGGGACGCTATCGGTCCTCCCAACAGGCGCGAAAGGGTAAGTTGCGGTTGAATGGGCGATGCATTTAGGGTATATTAACTCCATATTGAGACTCAAAATGGAAATCATCAGTAGATTCTTCAAATCGCCCAATCAAAGCTTCTTCCTGTTCGGCCCCAGAGGAACAGGTAAATCCACATGGGTGAAGTCCCAATTTAAAGACGCGCTGTATGTGGACTTGCTGGAACCGGGGACTTTCCGCGCGTTTAGCGCGCGGCCTGAACGACTCCTTGAACTGCTCCAGGGAAACCCAAACAAAAAAATCGTCATCATCGATGAGATCCAAAAAGTGCCGGAACTTCTGAGCGCAGTCCATCGAGCCATTGAAGAAAAGCGCGGTCGAAGTTTTATTCTCACGGGTTCCAGCGCCAGAAAATTGAAACGGGCGGGTGTGGATCTGCTGGCGGGGAGAGCCCTGAACCGCGCCTTTCATCCCTTCATGGCGGCCGAACTCGGTGAAAGATTCGTTCTCCAAAAAGCGCTCAAAATCGGCATGCTGCCTCTGGTGGTCGGGTCCGCCGAACCGGAGGACACATTGAACGCCTACATCACACTTTATCTGCGCGAAGAAATTCAAGCGGAAGGCCTCGTGAGAAACCTTGGAAATTTTTCCCGCTTTCTCGAGACTTTGAGCTTTTCTCACGGATCAGGACTGAACCTCAGCAACATCGCAAGAGAATGCGAAATCGACCGCAAATTGGCGGAAGGACACCTCGGGATCGTGGAAGACCTTCTCCTTGGCTTTCGTTTACCCGTATTTGAAAAGCGCGCCAAACGCGCCGTCGCCTCCCATCCCAAGTTCTATTTTTTCGACACGGGCGTTTTCCGGTCTCTCAGGCCCAAAGGACCCCTCGACCGGCCGGAAGAGATCGAAGGTATGGCTTTGGAGGGACTCGTCGCACAGCACTTGCGGGCGCTGATCGCTTATGAAAATAAAGGTGACGAGCTTTTCTTCTGGAGAACTCGCTCAGGCTCGGAAGTCGATTTTGTCGTGTACGGTCCAAAAGGACTGCGGGCCATTGAAGTAAAAAATTCCTCCAAAGTTCGTCCGGAGGACTTGCGGCACTTAAAAGCTTTCCGCGAGGATTATCCGGAATGCAAATCCGTTTTGCTGTACCGCGGACAAGAGCGCCTTCAAAAAGACGGGATCCTCTGCCTCCCCTGCGAAGAATTTTTGCGGGAACTCAAGCCTTAGGCTCGACTGCAATTCGACATTTGCAAACAAATCCTCCCCGCTTCGCGTTAAAAGCGGATGCTCCCGAAAAAACCTTACATTGAAATCTCGGTCTTAGCAACCGAGATTTCAATTTACCTTCAAGGGCTTGATCCCCCGCCCTTCATTTGCCTCCGAGACATCGGTTTCGTCTTGCCAAAAAAATTAGGCCGGCAAGGGAGATTCCCCTGCCGGCCTGATTTTTCGAACCGTTTTAGGCTGTTCTACGAACTACTTATGATTTGAACAGCATTTCCGCGTACGACGGCACCGGCCACTGAGAGCTGGGCACGATCTTCTCGAGCGCGTCGATGTCGGTGCGCAGCGTGTTGTACGCCGGAACGACCTTGTCTCGGAACGATACGGCCCGGGCGTGCGCGTCGGCGATGCCTTGAGCTTTTTCGGTCAGCGTTTCGAGCACCGCGACTTTTTTGGCCGCCGAGGTCAAAAGCGCCGTGACTTCCGCGAGAATCGCTTTTTGAACCAGCGACTTTCCGCCCGCGGCCTTGATGCTGGCAATGGTCTTCGCAAGTTCCCCTGTGTACGCGATCACAGCCGGAATGTACTGGCGGTTCACCATCTCGATGGCCGACTTGGCCTCGATGTTGATGTCCTTGCCGTACTTTTCCAGATAGATCTCGTAGCGGGAATGAAGCTCGCCCTTGCTGAGAACTTTGTACTTTTCAAACAACTTGGCGGTGCCGGGCTTGGCGAGGGATTCCAGGGCTTCGACCATCGAGCTGATGTTGGGAAGGCCGCGCCGCTTGGCTTCCTTGACCCACTCAGCCGAATAGTTGTTGCCGTTGAAGATCACGCGGCCGTGTTCCTTGATGAACTCCTTGACGATCGCGGCCGCTTCCTTGTTCACATCCTTGGCTTTTTCAAGGCGGGTGGCGACTTCGTCCAGGGCTTCGGCGGTGATCGTGTTCAGGACCGTGTTGGCGCCTGAGATCGAGATCGACGAAGGCACCATGCGAAACTCGAACTTGTTGCCCGTGAACGCGAAGGGTGAAGTCCGGTTGCGGTCGGTGTTGTCCTTGGGGAGCGCCGGAAGCGAATCCGCACCAATGTTCAGAAAGTGCTGTCCGACGGATTCGGCCTTCTTACCGCCGGCCAAATTCTCAAGGATGCTCGAAAGCTCACTGCCCATGAATACAGAAATGATCGCGGGCGGTGCTTCGTTGGCGCCCAAGCGCAGGTCGTTTCCGGTGTTGGCGGCCGCGGCGCGCATGAGGTCCGCGTGCACATCAACGGCCTTGATGACGGCGCTGACAAAAACCAGGAACTGTTCATTGTCATGCGGAGTTTTGCCCGGCTCAAGCAGGTTCTGACCGTCGTCGGTGCCGAGCGACCAGTTATTGTGCTTGCCCGAACCGTTGACGCCCATGAACGGCTTTTCATGCAGCAGGCAGACGAGGTCGTGACGCAAGGCCACTTTTTGCATCGTTTCCATCACGAGCTGATTGTGATCGGCGGCGATGTTGGTGGTCGAGAAGATCGGCGCGAGCTCATATTGAGCCGGGGCCACTTCATTGTGCTTGGTCTTGGCGGTCACACCCATTTTCCAAAGCTCGAGATCCAGGTCGCGCATGAAGCGCGAAATGTTGTCCTTGATGGAGCCGAAGTACTGGTCTTCGAGCTCTTGACCCTTCGGGGCGGGGGCGCCGAACAGCGTGCGGCCTGAAGAGATCAAGTCGATGCGCTGGTCGTAGAACTTTTTGGCGATCAGGAAGTATTCCTGCTCGGGTCCGACCGTGGCCGTCACGCGGGTGGCGGTTTTATTGCCGAGGGCGCGGAGCACGCGAACCGCCTGCTTCGAAACCGCTTCCATTGAGCGTAACAGCGGAGTCTTCTTGTCCAGCGCTTCTCCTGTATAGGAGCAAAACGCGGTCGGGATGCAAAGGGTCACATAACCGGTCGAATCTTCCTTAAGGAAAGCGGGTGAAGTGCAATCCCAGGCGGTGTAGCCGCGCGCTTCAAAGGTCGCGCGAAGGCCTCCGCTCGGAAACGACGACGCGTCGGGCTCGCCTTGAATAAGTTGTTTGCCCGAAAACTCCATGATGACGGTCCCGTCGGAGTTCGGGGCAATGAACGAGTCGTGCTTTTCGGCGGTGATGCCGGTGAGCGGTTGGAACCAATGCGTGTAATGGGACGCGCCCTTTTCGATCGCCCAATCCTTCATCTCGTTGGCGACGACATTGGCAACTTCCAGTGTGAGCGGGGAGCCCTGTTCGATGGTTTTGCGAAGCGCCTTATAGATCTCTTTTGGCAGCCGTTCCTTCATCACCTTGTCGTTAAACACATTGGATCCAAAAATTTGCGTGATGTCTTTGCTGCTGGTGACTTTGCGGGCGCCGCTTCCATTGGTATACATGGTGTTTTTTGCTTCCTGTAGGGTAGACATACTGCTCTCCACTTCTTTGTTTTCTTGGTACTGATTTTTAAAACGAAGGCGCGGTCGGTGCCGGATTGCCGCCAGCTATCCTACTGCTAAACATTCTTTTTCGCTCGTAAAAAATACAAGCCGCCGCCTCCGACAATCGAGAACGGCTATTCGCAGAATATGGGGTTAAGTTTACTCCCAAATGTTACGAATGTATTTCAGAAAAATTAAACCCCCCGAGCACGGTTTGTCTTCTATAAATAATCGTAATTCACTCAAATAATTAGAGTTGTCCACATTTAATCAGACTTGCAAATAAACGGTTAAAAATCGATCAGTCGTTGAAGGTGAAGGATGTCCCCGTGACCGCTTTTGGCCTGATATTAAACTCCAAATTCAGCACGGTCAAAATCCGCTTGAGGGTTCTCAGAGAAATATCCCCTTTTCCGTTCTCGGCATTCGAAACGGTTTGCTGCGAAATATTCGCCTGTTTCGCCAGCACCTGCTGAGCAATGCCCTGTTTTTTCCGCTCGCTTCTCAGGACCCAGCCGATCCGATCAAATTCAGCGGACTTTTGAACCCTCGCCGGCTTTTGACCGCCTCCCTTGTTTTCAATTTTTGCGGACAGCGTTTTATGAACCTGCCCCCATAAATCAATGCGCTCGTCCGACCATTGATTCTTGCGCATCTCCATTTTTATCCGCCGCCATTCTCCGACAAATACCCGCTTATCAAGATATTCTAAAAACACCAGCTTCAGATCGTTGGTTCTCGACAAAAGCAGAGCCGCGATCTCGGCGAACCGCGGGTGCTCCGGGTTTTTAAGAATTGCCGCGGCGTCGGACGGCGTTATTTTTCTGTCCCAAAATATGTTCTGATCCATCCTAGCCGATCTCCCCTTCGATCAATTTTCCGATCTCAGCATCAAAATGCCGTTCCATGGCCCTGGAATCTATCGCCTGATCCGTCCGGAGATCCAGCATTTCGGTTTTGATTTTGAATCGGTCAAAGCGGCTGTGCCATAGGATGATCCGCTCGGTTTCGGCAGAGTTGCAGAAGCGCTTCGCGAACACCGAGAGCGGCATAAAAATATGGGAAAGATAATACAGATCAAAATAATCTTTCGCTTCCTGCCGCCCGCCGGCTGAAACGATCTGCCCCGAATCAGAAAACAAATTTTTTATTCCACACGCTGCGTATATTTTTCGCAGATAAATCGCTTCTTTGCTTAGAACCGGCACTTCTTCATATTTGGTTTTGATCTCAAAATGGCGGAATGTGTCCTCGATAAAATCAACTTTTAAACCTCCTTCGACCTGATACACGATGATCCTGGCCTCGCTCTTGGCGTCGCTTTGCGCCGACAACTTGATTTTTTTTCCTAATATTTTCGACAACCCATCCATGACTTCGGCGATTCTTTTGGAAGAAAAATCCTTCGTAAAAAAATCGAGGTCATAAGAATCACGGTGCTGAAAATAAACCACGGCCAGCGCGGTGCCGCCGCCTAAGGCAAAATCGTTTACCTTGCCGCCAAGCGCCTTGAGCGCCTCATCCCTTAAAGTTAAAATCTTGGCATCATCATTCATGACAAAATTATACACACTATAATCGATATTTTCAATATAATTACCATATATACTTGTATTTATCTAATGTAACAAGTTAACCGTATAAATATTTATTATACGCGCGCCTGTCGTTGTGGTTAAGTCTGGTCGAGTTGAATATCTGCGATCACGGGGAGATGGTCGGAGGCAACCCGCTCGAGCTGGGTTTGGGGCACATCGACCGCCAACACCTGAATGCCGGATCCGACAAAAATATGGTCCACCTGGCTGAGCGGGTAAAAGGCGGGCAGGGTTTTGCGGGGCCGATGTCCCTCGATCTCCAACTGAACATCCCGAAGTGCCGGGTGGATGGCGTTAAAAACCGCGGAGCCGGGCATCGAATTAAAGTCGCCGCACAGCACGACCGGTCCAGCGCACTCGGAATTTTTTAGCCACTCGGCGCCCTGAAGCGAGCGCGCCTGAAGAATACTTTCGTGCTTCCAAATGCTGAAGTGCGTGTTAAATATTTGGATCTTTTTTCCGGCCACGGTGATTTCGGCCCATAGTGCGCCGCGCGGTTCCGTGAGCGGGCGGTTGGACGCCGGTATGACGCCTTCCCGCACCAGACGCATCGGGTAGCGGCTTAGAATCGCATTGCCGTATTTTTCATCTTTGACACATCGGGCGGGATGAAAGTGATAGTTCATTTCCAGCTTCGCGGCAATGAGTTTGACCTGATCCAGACAGCCGGAGCGGCGCCGGCAGACATCCAATTCCTGCAGCGCGATCACATCCGGGTTGTGGCGGGCGATCACGCGGGCGATCCGGTCGGGTGAGAGCTTGCCGTCCATTCCTACACAACCATGAACATTGTAAGTCATGATGCGGATCGCCGGGTTTGCAGCGGATGCCGAACTCCCCTCCGTCAAAACATCGTCAGCGGGCTTTTCGTCAGGCGGACGGCCCATAAATTTAAGCACTGCGGCGCGAAGATCGAGCGGGCGCAGATACGGCCGGCGGCGGCCGAGCGGCGCGTCGGCGGGGAGCAAAGCAAAACCGTTGGTTTCGTTGGGGCCGAAGCCGGCGTGCGAACCGTTCTCCATCGGAAAAGTGATCGCGGGCTGTCCGTGCACCCAGCCGCTCAGGATGACGGTTCCGGCGTTGGGATGATGGCAGAGCGCCATTAAGTCTTCCGTAACCTCGGCGAGAAACGGATGGTCTTCTCCTAATACGGTCGCGGCATCCTCCGGAAGCATGAACTTTCCTTTAAGCGTGTAAACGCGAACCCGGCGGGCGGCGTCCCCTTGGATCGGAACCAACACTATCGGGGCTTTGGCTTTTTCCAGTAAATCACGGGCCAGACCCTCCATCGCCTCTCCGGTCAATTCCGCCGGCGGATAAATGTGAGCGAGCGGGCCCATGCCGGTCACGAGCACGCGCGGTTTTTCAGCGTCCTTTTTTTCGGACTCAGGCGCCGGGACGGGGGCGATAATTTTGGTGTGCTTATGTTTGACGGTTCCCGGCTTGGCGCAACAGGAGGGCGCCGTCCACGCGGAGCTGCCTTGGGTTC
>JAGVCY010000212.1 GCA_020058965.1 Candidatus Omnitrophota bacterium
CGGGGCGGGCGCAGGCACCGGGGCGGGCTCAACCACCGCCGCAACCGGCGTCGGCTTCACGAATGAGGAACGCCCCGCAAGGAATCCGCCGGCGGCAATGCCGACAACCGCCAAACCGGCTGCAATCCACAAGCTAAAATTTTTCATATCGGCAGCGTCACCGCGATGATGATGCCGAGAATGGCGCCCGCGAAAACCTCGATGGGAGTGTGCCCAAAAAGTTCCTTTAAGGGCTCTTCCTGAATTCCCTTTTGACTGTAAATATCGTCGAGCATGCGGTTAAGAGCCTCGGCTTGCTTGCCGCTTTGCCGGCGGACGCCCTGCGCGTCAAACATCGTTACAAAAGCAAAGGTCAGCGCCAAGGCAAATAAAGACGATCCGAAGCCTTCGTGCAGACCGATCGCGACCGTCACCGCCATAACCAGCGCGGCGTGGGAGCTCGGCATTCCACCGGATCCGACGAACCATTTAAAATTAAAACGCCTCTCCTCAACAAAGCCGAGCAGCACTTTAAGAAGTTGCGCCGTAAACCAGGCGACAAAACCAGTCAGCACCACAGGATTTTGAAGAATGGTAAGCAACACGCCGTGCGGTCTCATGCGATTGGATTACTTTGATTTGGATTAGTCATAATTCGATGCGCCATTATACGGTTCCAATTCCGGAATTCGCAAGCAATGGTTCCTCTTTAAGCCAATCTAGAATATCTCGATTGAGTTGTCCGGCGATGGTTTTGGCCGTGCTGGCCGGGTTGCGCTGCATCCAATGGATTCGTGTCTCGGGCCGAAACCAAGTCAGTTGGCGCTTGGCGTAGCGGCGGGTGTTCGTCCGAATACTTTCCAACGCCGCTTCGCGCGTGATCTCTCCCGCGATCCATGAGCGGATTTCACGCAAGCCCAGACAACCCCTCGCCGTTTTTGAAAGTCGTTTTCCGGCCGCACGAACCGCCTCGGCCCGCGCGCCAAGCTTCAGCATCGCAGGAACACGCCGGTTGATCCGGTCGTAAAGAACCGCGCGGTCCCATTCGAGTCCCCAAATCCGAATCGGCCATTCCCCCCACGCCCCGCGGCGGGTGCGCTTCAAATCAGAGAATTTTTTACCCGTCGCCTCGATCACTTCCAGCGCCCGAATGATCCGCCGGGCATCGTTCGGATGGATTTTGGCGGCGGCTTCCGGGTCGACCGCCGTCAGCTCACGATGCATCTGCGCCGAGCCGCCGCTCGCGGCCCTCTCCTCCAACCGCTGCCGAATTTCCGGCTGCACGCCCGGCCCTTCCATCAAGCCGTCCAAAAATGCCTTAAGGTACAGCCCGGTGCCGCCGACGATGACCGGCAGCCGCCCCCGCTTGATGATTTGCGGCACAAGTTCTCGGACACGCTTTGCAAATCGGGCCGCGTCGTATTCCTGATGTAACGGCAGCACACCCACTTCATGATGCGGGACCGCTCGTCGAACCGCCGCAGAAGGCGCCTGAGAAAGAACCTCGAGGCCCTTATAAACCTGCATCGAATCACAATTGATCACTTCCAGCGGCAAAAGCTTCGCCAGTTCACGCACCACTTCCGTCTTCCCGCTCGCCGTCGGCCCGATCAATACCGCCACATGCTGGCCCGTGGGCAAACTCATGTGTCTACTCCGGACGGAGCCGCTCGCGCGCGCCAAAGGTTCAGCGCGCTCGCTCCGTTGCGCTCCTCGGCGGGGACGCCTCGTCTCGCAAAAGTCCTTCGTAGACACATGAGCTTGCCCGCGGGCCGGTCTGCGTTGGGTTATGTCGGATTTCAGCAAAATATGCTTCGAGCGCTCAGAGCGTGTTGATGGCGTTCTTGATTTCTTCGACAATTTGTTCTTGGTCTTGGAAGGTTAGTTCGGGATAGATGGGTATTGCGAGGATCGATTGCGAAATCCGCTCGGCGATCGGAAAGTCACCTTCCCGATAGCCCAGATGTTTGAGCGCGTTCACCAGGTGAAGCGGCTGGGGATAATGCACCATTGTGTCGATGCCCTTTTTGGCGAGCGTCTCCTGAACGGAATCACGATTAGGCACGAGAATGCAAAAAAGCGAATAAACGGGCGTCGAATGGTCAGCGGGCCGCAGGCACTGGATATCCGGCAGAATATCCGCAAGCAGTTCGCTGTAGTTGGAGGCCAGTTTTCGGCGCAGAGTATTCCAGCGATCTACATACAATAACTTGACCCGCAAAATCGTCGCCTGAATTTCGTCCAACCGGCTGTTGATGCCCAGCTCGTCGTAGTACCCGCGAAAAAGCGAACCATGCGTCCTGAGCGCCCGAATGTGGTCACCGGCTTTTGCGTCGCGAATCGCCACCGCCCCGCCGTCTCCATACGCACCAAGATTTTTCGTCGGATAAAAACTAAAGGCTCCCGCATCCCCAAATGTTCCGGTGCGCACACTGTTCCAGTACGCTCCCACCGACTGCGCGCAGTCTTCCAGCACCAGCAGTTTTCGCTCCCGGGCGATTTCCATGATTTTTCCCATGTCGCAGGAAAACCCAAAAAGATGCACCGGCAAAATCATCCTGGTCTTGGCGGTGATCTTGGCTTCGATGAGATCCGCGTTGATGTTGGAGTCGCCTTCGTTGACATCGACAAAAACGGGCCGCGCGCCGAGCGCCAGGATCGTTTGGGAGGTCGCGATGAAAGTAGCCGGTGTCGTGATGACCTCGTCGCCCGACCCGATCCCAAGCGTTCGCATTGCAAGGTACAAGGCGTCCGTGCCCGAATTCACTCCAACGACCTGGGGCGATTTGAGATAAAACGCGAGTTCCTTTTCGAACGCGGCCACTTCGGGGCCCAGGATGTACTGGCCGGAGGCCAAAACACGAAGCACGGACTCGTCCATCTGATTTTTCATTGCGCGGTACTGCGCCCGAAGATCAATGATCGGTATGCTGCGGTTCATACGCCCTCCACCAAATCTCCAAGAAGTGTTTCGTTGAGCACCTGTCGGATTTTGACACGGGCGGTCCGGCCCTCCATATCGCGGCCGGCATGAACCACCACGCGCTTGTAGGTCCGGGTCCGGCCCACCGACTTACCGGGAGTGTCTGATTTCCCTTCTTCAAAAAGCACCTCCGCCTCGGTTCCGATCAACCGCGCGTTCTTCGCAAAACTGATGGACCGCTGAAGCTCCATCAACTCCTGGAGACGGGAGTGCTTGACGCTTTCCGGAACATCGTCCGGTAATTTTTCGGCGGGTGTTCCCGGGCGAACGGAATACTTGAACATGTACGCCGAATCAAATTCCGCCTCGATCAGCAAACGCTTGGTTGCCTCGAAGTCCTCATCCGTCTCGCCCGAAAAACCCGTGATCAGATCGGTCGAAAGACTGCCGTTGGGAACTGTTTTTTTGTATTCGGCGATCCGATCGAGGTACCATTCGCGGGTGTGCTCGCGTTTCATCCGCTTGAGCATACGGGTCGAGCCGGACTGAACCGGCAAGTGCAAATGCTCGCACACGCTAGGCAGATCGCGCATGGCCTCGAACAGCTTAATATTGGCATCCTTGGGATGGCTGGTGGTGAACCGGATCCGCTCGGCACCCGATTCGCGGTCCAGTTTTTCCAAAAGCGCGGCGAAGTCAATTCCTTCTTCGAGTTTTTTTCCGTAACAATTTACATTTTGGCCCAGCAGCAAAATATCCTTGAACCCCCGCTCGGCCAACGAACGGATTTCACGCACGAGATCATCCGACGGCCGGGAGCGTTCGATACCGCGTGTCATCGGCACGATGCAATAGGTGCATTTATGATCGCAGCCGGACATGATATTGACGGATGCTCTCACCCGGTGGGAGCGGTAGCTCACCTGATCCATGGTGTATTCCAGCTCGTTGATTTTGTCGGTCGCGGTGACCTTGACGCGGTCTTTGAACACGCGGTCCAATATTTCTGGAATATCCGCGATATTCCCCGGCCCACACACCAGGTCCAACGACGGCATCCGGCGAAAAAATTGGCTTCCGTGCTCCTGCGCCATGCACCCCAGTACGCCGATCACCGTCTGCGGCCGCCGATCCTTGATTTTGTTCAATATTCCAGAGCGCCCAAACACCCGATCCTCCGCATGTTGCCGCACACTGCAGGTGTTGAACAGAATAACCTCCGCGTCCTGAATTTCGGGCGTGAAGGCGTAACCGCGGTCGAGGAGGAGCCCTTTAACCCCTTCCGAATCCCGTTCATTCATCTGACAGCCGAAGGTTTGGAGAAAAACTGTTTTATTCATCTCGTATTGCGCTAAATAAAATGCGCGTGCCTGACGATTTTTTTTGCCACTTGATGCGAAGCATCTGTTTCATTAGACACAGTGTACACATTCACAACCTATACAGCATCCAATACACCACGACACCCGTAACCGAAACATAGAGCCAAATGGGAAATGTCACCTTCGCCCACCGCCGATGGTTCGCCCAATTGGCCCGCGCCGCAAATACCAGTGTCGTGATCACCAGCGGCGGCACGGCCGCCGCCAAAATCGTATGCGTCGTCAAAATTAAAAAGTAAGCCGTCCGAAGCATGCCGGTTCCGGCAAACCGTGTGATGCCGTGATGCGCGTGATAGTAAAGGTAACAAACCAAAAAAACCGCCGAAGTCCCGCAAGCGCTCAGCATCACCGCCTTGTGCGCCCCCCGCTTCCCCGCCTTAATCAAACAATACCCAAGCACAAGCAAAACCCCGCTCGAAGCATTCAATGAAGCGTTAAGAGCAGGAAAATCTGATATTTTCATTGAGGCGAGTGCATTTGTAGCCCGTAGCCGGAGACCCCTGCCTGCGTAGGACTTATGCGCGACGAGGCGTCCCCGCCAAGGAGCGCATGGGAGCGAGCGCGCCTAGTCTTAGACAGCGCGC
>JAGVCY010000259.1 GCA_020058965.1 Candidatus Omnitrophota bacterium
CTCGTTGATGACAAAGATCCCGCCCGAAATCTTTGAACCCTTGCGCGAGCGGTCGCGCTGCTGCTCCATGAGTTCCGTAAAATGTTTTTCTTCGAATTCGAAGTGATTCTGTTTTAATATTTCTTCCAATATTTCCTTCGGCACACCGTAGGTGTCATAAAACTCAAAAGCAGTCTCCGTCGCGCGGCGGGTGCTGAATGCCTCCTGGCCGGTTTTCATCGTGAGGGCGATGGACTTGATCTTGATCTGCGCCTCCGGCACGCGGGTTTCGAGAATGGCCCAAACCGCCTCCTCCTCACGTTTCACCACCGACGCCGTCGTGGCAACGCTCGATATCAGCTCCGGATATGCTCCGCCCATGACGGCCGCCACCGCGGGGGCAAAGCGATACAGCGTCGGCTGCATCGCGCCCATGTCGCGCAAGTGCAAAGCGGTTTTTCGGATCAGCTTTCGAACCACATACCCGCGGCCTTCGTTGGACGGCATGATTCCGTCCGAGATCGAAAACACGATCGTACGCAGGTGGTCCAAAACCGCGTTTCGGTATTTCGTCTTGGCCGCTTTAAAAAGCCCTGCGCCGCCGGCCGCTTCGATTTCTAGACGCATTTTTTTAAAAAGATCGATCTCAAAATTGGACTCCACACCCTGGATCACCGACGCGAGCCGCTCAAGGCCCATGCCGGTGTCGATGTTTTTCTGAGGAAGGGGTTTTAATATCCCTCCGTCCTGGCGCTCGAACTCCGTGAAAACCAGGTTCCAGATCTCCACCCCTTTTCCGGGTTCCTTGCCGACATAAATCTCGGAGCACGGCCCGCAGGGTCCGTTCGGCCCCAGTGTCGGTGCGTTGGACGGCCAAAAATTATCTTCCGCGCCCATCGAAACGATGCGCTTATCCGGCACTCCCATCTTGCGATGCCAAAGATCCCGGGCTTCCTTGTCCTCGTGGAATACCGAAACCCAAAGATCTTCTTTAGAAAACTTCAATTCGCGGGTGATGAAATCCCACGCGTATTGGATCGCCTCTTCCTTGAAGTAATCGCCAAAAGAAAAGTTGCCGAGCATTTCAAAAAAAGTATGGTGATATGCCGTCTCGCCGACGCGGACCAGATCGGCTGTTCGGACGCACTTTTGGCAGGAGGTGGCTCGCTTGGGCTCCTTCTTGATGCCCATAAAGTTGGCCTTGAACTGATTCATCCCGGCGCCGGTAAAAAGCAGCGTCGGATCATCGCCCGGGATCAGGCTGGAGCTCGAAAAAACCTTGTGATCCTTGGACTTAAAATAGTCGATATATAGCGAACGAAGTTTGTCAGTTTGCATATCCCATTCCGCTGTAAAAGGTTTAAAAAGCGAACGGGTATTATATCAAAATCTGACTCGACCCGCTCCGTCTGGGAGGACAAAGGTCTTCGGAAGACTTCATGCGCGACGAGGCGTCCCCGCCGAGGAGCGCGTGGGAGCGAGCGCGCCTAGTCTTTGACAGCGCGCGAGCGGCTCCGTCTGGAGAAGACCCCTGTCCTCCCAGACGGAGCGCGCTCGGGGCTTATTTGGCGGGTTCGGCCTCGGCTTCTTCGATGGCGACACCGATTTTGGACTCAATTTCCTTCAGGACTTTGGGGTTTTCCTTGAGGAAGGCGCGGGCATTTTCGCGGCCCTGGCCGAGCTTGGTTTCGCCGTAGACGACCCAGCTGCCGGAGTTCTTGGTCACTTGATGCAGTTCGGCCATGTCCATGATCGAACCGATATGCGAAACACCTTCCTTGAAGAGCAGGTCGAATTCCGCCTGTCTAAAGGGCGCGGCGCATTTGTTCTTCACAACCTTGGCTCGCACCCGGGTTCCAACACTGTCCTCACCTTTTTTAAGGATTGCTTGGCGACGGATGTCGATGCGCACGGACGCGTAGAACTTCAGCGCACGGCCGCCGGGAGTCGTTTCGGGATTACCAAACATGACACCGATCTTTTCCCGGATCTGATTGATGAAGATCACACAGGTCTTGGACTTGGAGATCGACGCGGTCAACTTGCGCAGGGCATGACTCATGAGCCGCGCCTGAAGGCCGACATGCTGTTGACCCATATCCCCTTCGATTTCAGCCTTCGGAACCAGGGCCGCGACCGAGTCAATCACGATAACGTCCACGGCATTGGACTTCACCAGCATTTCGGCGATGTCCAGGGCCTGTTCACCAGTGTCGGGCTGAGAAACCAGAAGGTCATCTAAGTTCACGCCAAGAATTTTGGCATAGGATGGGTCAAAGGCATGTTCCGCGTCGATGAACGCCGCGGTGCCACCGGCTTTTTGCGCCTGCGCCGCGATCGACAAACAGAGTGTCGTTTTTCCGCTCGACTCCGGCCCGAAGATCTCAAGAATTCGACCGCGCGGAACCCCGCCACAACCCAATGCGACATCCAGCGCCATCGCACCGGTAGAGATCGCCTCGACCGTACTTTTTGCGTTTTTACCCAAAGTCATGATGGATCCTTCCCCGAAGGATTTTTCGATATGTGCCAGGGCCAGATCCAACGCCTTCCGCTTTTCTTCCTTATTGGACATCTTGTCCCGCGCCTCCTTGGCGTCCCGCGACGCCTCCCGCGCCGTCTCCCGCACCGCTTCCCGCGCCTCGTTGGCCTTGGTTTTCTTCTCTTCTTTCGCTGACCTTACCATTTGCTTTCTCCTTTATCGCTCGTAACGAGCCGCTTATCGTTCCATGTTGATTTTGACTGAAGCCGATCCAGTTGTTTGCTGAAAAATTCATATCGACGCCTTAACCCACGGTCCCGCATTGGAGGACAGGAGTCCTCTCCGCGCAGAGCCGTTCGCGCGCCGCCTAAGGGTAGGCGCGCTCTCTCCCTGTCCGGCTTCCGCGGGGACGCTTCAGCCTCCCAGAAACGCTCCGAGGACCCCTGCCCTCCGATGCGGAGACGCTGTTCTCGCGTGATTGTTTTTTTTGGAGAGGGTTGCCTTGACTTTAGTCGGGGGTCGCGTTGACGGAATGGGATGAAGGTATCGTGAAATGCGCTTTCCCATTGGCTGGTGATGAAGTAACCGGCTTCTGTTTGCATTAGTATTTCCTCACGACGCCGATGACTACGCCGCCAAAGGTCAGTTCGTTCAGGGGTTTGATGATCGGATAGCGTTTGTTCGCGGCGACGAGGACGGCTTGGCCTGCGCGGCGTTCAAAGGTTTTGAGCGTCCAGTCGCCATCGACTCGGGCTACGACGATATCGCCTTCGCGTGCCGTACGACCCCGTTCGACGAGAACCATGTCGCCCTCGTGTATCCCGGCATCGATCATCGAGTCGCCCTGCACCTTAACCAGGAATGTTTCTTCGGGTTTTTCCACCAGGTAGCTGTCGAGACTTACCGACTCCATTTGATCCTGCTCCGCCGTGGTCGGCAGACCCGCCTGAATCGTACCCAGCACCCGCACTCCCACCGAAGCCAGTCGTAGCCGCCCGCGAGCGTCCTTGGTCAAAAGCCCCTCATCGACCAGCTTTTCGACCAGTTCAAAAGCTGCATTTTTGGACTTATAACCAAATGCCTCGGCGATCTCAGTAAAGGAAGGCATGCGCCCTTCCGCCCGATAAAAATCTCTAAAAACCTCCGCCGCATCTTTCAGGTCTATTGTCTTGCGTCCCATTGTTTGCCATCTCCTTTTAACTGATGGAATCAATTATTACTGAACGACCGTTCAGTTGTCAACAATTATTTTTTATCGTCCTCGCGTCTCTACCCTATAGACGGACGAGCAAGGCAAATTTATTACGATTTTAAAAATATATTTTTGGGTGGGTGGATTCGAAAGAGTTTGGCGGCGCGAACGAACAACTATTTCATCGAGAGCGAAATACGCTTGCGGGCGGGGTCGACTTCGAGGACGCGGACTTTGACGATCTGGCCGGCTCGGACGACTTCGGCGGGGTCTTTAATGAAATAATTGGCCATTTCGGATACATGAACGAGCCCGTCCTGATGAACGCCGATGTCGACGAAGGCGCCAAAATTGGCGACATTGGTCACCGTCCCCTCGAGCTTCATGCCTGGCTTTAAGTCTTCAATTTTATTGATATCGTCGCGCAAGGCCGCGGTTTTAAATTCAGGCCTGGGATCTCGGCCCGGTTTTTCAAGCTCCGCCAAAATATCCCGAACCGTCGGCACGCCGAATTTTTCATCGGTGAAGTCTTCGAGCTTCAGCCCCGACAACAACCGGGCGTTGCCCACTATTTCTTGAAGCGGCTTTTCGATACGAGCGACCATCCGCTCCACCACCGGATACGCCTCGGGATGCACGCCGGAAGCATCCAGCGGATTCACCCCGTTCCGTATCCGCAAAAACCCCGCGGCCTGCTCGAACGCCTTCGGACCAAAATCGGCGATCTTCAAAAAATCCGCCCGATCCTTGAACGCGCCGTTCCGGTTGCGAAAATCGACGACGGATTTTGCCGATCGTGAGGTCAGTCCGGAAACGAATGACAATAGCGACGGAGACGCCGTGTTCGCGTCCACACCGACGGCGTTCACGCAATCCTGAACGACGGCGACCAAGCTCTTGGCCAGACGCGTTTGGTTCACATCGTGCTGATACTGACCGACGCCGATCGACTTGGGGTCGATCTTGACCAGTTCCGCGAGCGGATCTTGAAGCCGCCGCGCGATCGAAACCGCGCCGCGCAGCGTCACATCCAAGTCCGGCATTTCCTGCGACGCCAATTCCGGCGCCGAATAAACCGACGCCCCCGC
>JAGVCY010000208.1 GCA_020058965.1 Candidatus Omnitrophota bacterium
AACCTTGGGCCGCGCTCCGCCGTTATGCCCGGCATATCCCGGAATCCGTGCGTAAAGATCTGCGCGAGCTCGCCGGTTGGCGTGGACTGGTCGGACTGCTCCAGGGAATGATGCAGGATGAAGACATCAATCTTCACAGCCGGAAGTACATAGTCAAAGCCGTCGCGGCGATCGGCGAATGGGCCTCTGCCGGCAAAGTCGGCGAAAAACGCGATTTGCGGCTTTTATCCGAGCAGTTTATTTCCGCGGCCTTGGGGGGTGCGAAGGGATTTGCCGCCGCACCGGGAGACGCTAACAAATGGTTCGAGGATGCCCGTAAGCTTATCGAAGTTTGGAACGGAGAATTTGTTTCCGGAAAGAAAGGAGTAGCCGCCAAGGCGCTCGAAGATATGGCGCGGGCGCTTACCAGCCGGCAGGCGAGCCAGCGGCGTATTGACCGTGCTGACCGATCCGCCGCCCAAGCGGCTTTTACCGAACTTCATATTCTCGGACTCATGAACGAATCCGGTCGCATCCTAAGAGAGCTCCACGAGTTCACGGAGCCGGATCCGGCGGAGAAAAAACCGGATCCGTCCCAAGTTTTATCCCAAGCATTGGCCAAACTGACCGTCTTACAAGTTGCCGTTCAAGCCGAGCGGGAGGATATTCCGGCCGCCGAAGCGGGGATCCGTCGTCTCATGGCGCCCGGCCTCGACCGCGCCGGCCGCGTGCTCGCGGAAGCGATTTTTTTAACACAAGAAGAACAAGAGAAGAATCCCGCCGACCCCGCCGGATTTGTTCGCGACCGCATTCTGCCGCGTTTGGCGGTTTTTCAGCAGGACTTGTTGAACGCCCGCGCCGTGCGCGTCCGCCTTTCTCTACGGCCGGCAAAGGGGGCAAGCCAAACCCGCGTGATCTATGCCGAACCCAATCGGACCGGCCTCGGCATCCGTGTCGGCGATATCCTTATGTCACAAGGCCTGAATGCTTCCGACTGGAGTATCACCACGCGCACATCCGCCCAGACCCAACCGCAAACCCTCGGCGCCGAATCCCTGTTGGGCGCCGCCAATCCTTCAGTCGACCTCCTCCTCCGTCCGGCCGGCGGAGCGCGGTTGGCGGACGGTGAATCTAAGCGGCAATACGCGAGGCGCCTGCAGCAACTGCCGGACGGGGAGCGGCGGGTCGAAAGGGTGAAGAAAGCCATTCGTGATTTGAATCAAACGCTGGAAGAAAATGGCCTGAGACTCACCTACGATCTGTTGGGAGCCGCACACAGTTGGTATGTGGACGCGACGAACATTCCGATCTTTAATGGCGTGGATCTTGTCACGCTGGAATTGCCCCGGCATTGGAAAAATATGCCCAATGTATTTTGGCGATCGGTACTCGAGCGATACGATAGGGATAAGCCGAAACTTGGATTATTTGGGGTGAACAATATGGGAAATGTTCGAGCGGCGCGTCATCGGCTTATACATTCAAATTTGATGGTGATGTCGAGAGAGCCAACGAAGATCGTCAATATTTCAAAAAGTGCTTCATGGCCGATGTCTGCCCTGGGAGGCTCGGGCGCCGAGGTCGTGGACATTGAATCATTATGGAGTCGGCTGAAGACCGACGCTAGGGCGGAGTTTGATTCAAGGGGAATGACTCAAGTCAGTCCGGAGGATAATCCGTTCGGCCGGACCCGACTGATCATCATAAAAGATCCTCATGAATCTCTGCTGCGTCTCCAAGGTCTCCTGATGGAGGCGCTAGGTCCGCTATTTGACCGGTATCAATACGCGGAGATCGACAGGAGCCGCTTCGTCGCTTTTTGGCTGATAGAGCCCATGTTGATGGTCGCCAACGATTTGGATCAAGTCGAGGAAGCTTTGAAGCGCCTCAGACAGGGCGTTGAGCGCTATTCCGGCGAAGCCAAGACCTTGAGGGCGCTGCATGTCGGAGGGATGTATCACAATCACTTGCTTGAGAAGCTATTCGGACTTGAGACCGCGGATCGTCTGGATGTTCATCTCCAATGGGACGGGCGCATCCTGACCCATCCGGAGGATCGGGGATATCCTTCGTTTATGTTCGACGACCTGAAGGGCATCGCCGGCCATATTCGAGTTCGAGGAGGAGAGGTCGTCATGGACACGGACTATTTTGATCAATATTTATCCGGAATCCTGAAGGATCACGAACCATATTTTGAACGGCTCATCATGCAAAAACGGATATTTAGAGGTTCCTTTATCGGCCGCACCGACGCGCGGATCGATCTGCATATGCTATTAAGCCAGTGGAGTGAATATTTGTCTCAAATGCTCCCGCTTGACCGACTGCGGGCAATTTATTTCGAATGGATTGAACAACCGAGCCATGCGTACAGCGCGTCCTTGTCGCTGATGATTCAGGCGATGCTGGCCGGGGTCGATTTAATGGAGGATGAAGCGTTTAAAAAAATTAAAGCATGGATGGAGCGCTTGGAGGAGATAAGCCCTTATTTGTTCCGTTTCCAACAAGTGATTCGATCAAGCCTCTCTGGTAGCCAACCGCACTCTTGGTGGTTCGATACCGATAACTTTAAACCCGACGCTCTCCCTGACGGCGGTCAACGGACAGGGTCGAATGATCTTCAGGCCGCGCGGTTGGCGGGGGAGAAGGAGGGCGGGGATGGGGAGTCGGGAAGCGCGGCCGATGAGCGGGAACGCGTCACCCTTGGAATGATCGTAAATTTAGCCGTAAGCAGGGTTAAATTGTTTTTCTTCGTCTCAATACTCTTACCTCTTACTAGAGCCGCAAGAGTTTTGGGGTGGTCGCCAGACCCGAGGGTCGATGCGAAGCTTTTTGTGCGACGGTTGGCGCTTGATCCGGGCGCGGAGGTTCTGGAGATCGGTCCTGGCAGTGACGGCTTATGGGGGATGGTGCTCGCCGACGCTGGCGCCAAAGTGATCGCGATCGACCACCGGACGCCCGATGTTGATCTTCATGCCAAATTTAAGCGCAACTTTCCTACCGCTCCAGGTTCCGGAAATGGGCGCTACCGGGTCATTCACCAAGATTACTTGCGGCGGAATTTTGGCAGATCAAAGATTAGCGTCATCATTGCGCGGAATGTTTTGGACAGCCCCGAAGGGACCTTTAACTTCAAGGATAAGGACCGAGAACCCATGATCCAAAAGATCGCCAAGGAAGTGTCGGTCGGAGGGTGGCTGATCCTGAGCTCACTGTACGAGCACGACACCATGCGCGATCTTGTCAGAAAAACCTTGGCCGCGGAGGGGATCCAATACGAGGAGATCCCAGCCAAAGGCTTCATGCCGGTGCCGAGCAGATTTTTTAGATTGGTCGATTTTTTGGCGAATCAAAAATACTTCATCCTTCGCATAACCTCCAAACCCGCCCAACTCAACGGCGCGCGGTTGGCGCAAAGCGAATTAAGCAAAAAAATAGCCCAAGGCGTTATGAAGGTGGTCGTGCAAATAGGAGAATTAAGACCCAAAGCCATTTTGGTTGGTGGTGCGTCCGGCATCACGATCGAACTTTTAAAATTCGGTTGGACCCGGGCAAAAGAATTGGAGCTCGTTCAAGGGGATCTGCCTCACCTGATCCAGTTTGACTCTCAGGCGAATCAAAAAATGTACCTTGATCAGGAAACGCCGATGACAGCCGAAGCGCGCTCTGAATTTATCGCGAGCCAATTTAAAAACAAAATTCCTCCGGAGAGTCCGACCTATTATTTTAAGAACGGCACATTCGTTTATCTGGATGATTATGTCGAGAGGGCGACCAAGTTTGCGTTGTTGGAGCAATATTTTAAATCAACCGCGCAAAAACATCCTGACTTGTCGGCGATTTCTAATACAAAATTTATGGCCTTCACTCAATTTCCGCATTCGGGAAGCCGCCCCTTTAAATTTGATAATTACTTGGTCGGCGTAGCAGATGAAGCATCCGCGGGAGCGTTGAATGATCTCAATAAAAACAAGCCGTCCCCGGTAGCGCTGGATAGTTTAAGCGATGCCATCAACACCTACGCCCCCGCCGCGCGGATGGCTGTGGGGTTGTCGGATGAGGAGATCATGGAATATGCGGAAAGCGTGCGAAGGCTTTTCTTACAAGCCCAAGCCGGAAGTGACAATTTGGAGTTATCCGCGCGAGCGGCGGCTCAAATGATGGAGCGAGAAAGCGTAACCTTGGCGGACCGGAAGCTCATTATTGGCATTATTATGCGTGATCATGCCGATGAACAAATAAACGCGACCAAAACTCGATTGGGGCAGACCCTGAAGCGATATTTAAACCATTTCAGAATCCATGGATCAAATATGAGGGAGTTAACGGCGTTGGTCGATGAAAAACGCTTCCCCAGTCCGCAGTCGGGTAAGGGCGCCGCCGAGAACCCGAGCAATGATCCGTTCTTTGTCGCAAGAGAACTCACATTTACAGATCCCAACGGCATGCACGGCCCCCCGAGTGTCAATACACACAATCTTTCAAAGAGTTTGCTCAGAGATCATGGCATCCAGGTCAGGATCAGAGCCGTAGACTCAGATACGATATTCGACACCCGGGAGCCGATCGACCTCATCGGTTCGGCGATAGGGCCGGGGACCAAGCTTCGCGTTTTGATCATAGGCGCCAAGGATCAGCCAGCCGCCGATTGGGCAGCCGACCTGATGACGCGTTTTTTGAAGGACAACGACGCTCTCGAAAGCATGTTCCCCCAAGCATATATGGTAGAGATCCTGAGCAAAAGACCCGCCCGCCAAGGTGCGCGGATGGCGCAGAGAGACGCCAAAAAAACAGCCGCAAAGGCGCCATCTTCGATCGTTGGTTTGTCCGGTCCTATGGATGGGGCGCGACTTACGGTCGAGCTGGATCCGGAGTTTGTGGCGGGGATACGGCCGATGGCCGGCGTGGAGATCGCGGTGGAGCTGGGCGGGGAGGAGCCGGCGATCGTTTCGTTTGGTGAAGGGGATGCGGCGGGAACGATCACGGTTTTTATCAATGGGGAAAAGTGGAAAGAAATTCCGACCCGCGAAAGGACACGCGAGAATAAGGCGGTCATCAAACAATCGGATCTGATGCTGGCTTTGGATGAGGCTGAGGCTAAAATTGGAACACCGGCGGACGGAACTACGGCGCGGGCGGTTGAAGCGTATTTGTATTTAAGCAGTTATCTGGGCGGAAAAAATGAAGCGCCGCTGACGGAAGAAGCCCAGCACGCAGTTCTCGCGGACCTGTTGGGCAGCGTGATGTCCCGCAAAGGAGAGTACAAGGCGGTTCACTTGATCGGCGGCACCCCCGCTCAGCGAGCAATGGCGGACGGCATCATCGCCGCGTCCAAGGGCCGACCGGTCGCACTAGGATTTTTTATAAAATCCCGAAAGATGCTTTATGCCGACGCCCCTCAAGTTCATCTGGCCGCGGGCAGTTACTTTTTAAAACGTCCCCAGCTCCGGCGAATCGCCAAACGGAGATTTGTCGCGACGGCCGGTCCGGACTTTGATCGGACGGCGAATACGATGAATCTCATCGCGTTCAATCCCGTCTTTTCGCTGATCGAAATGATCGGCGCGATCGACGAACTGTCGTTTGGCGACCCCGGATTCGGAGCGGCTTATGAATTCTTCAAGCGGCTGACCGGACACGATCTGACCGCGGAAGAATTCATGGCTTTTCTCAAGGGCGATCCGGCCGCCGTCACCAAATATTCCGTCCCCCCGATCTTGCGCGGGGTCGACACGGCCCTTGTCCTCCGCTCCGCCCTCCTCCGCTCCCGCATGACCCAGCGCTCCGCCTAACCGAGATTATTGCATTTTGTGATAACCACTAAGCCGGTGACATAGGACGCTTCGCGGTTGTCAGTTTGGCTCTGTAACCCAAAGCTTCTGTCGCGCTTACCCTCAATCGTTTATACTGTCGGGATGAAACACGCCTCCGCAAGATTGGTTTTGACTTGTATTCTCGTTAGCGCGGCTGCCATGACGGCGACCGAGGCGGGCGCGTTTAGCCGTGGGTTGGCGAGCAAGGTTCGATCGATGCGGGACAACGCTTACATCGAGCGGTTGACCCGCGCGAAAGAGGCCTATGCGGCGGGCGACTACCGCAAATGCGCGCAAGAAGCGGAAGCGGCTTTTCAGCATGCCGATACGGATGAAAAAGCGACCCCGCTCCATAAATTCCTGGCCGCCTGCTACACCAAGCTTAAGAACCCCGCCGCCGCTTCGGTTCATCTAAAATGGCTCGCCGACCACGGAACCCCGGCCCCGCAAAGTTGACCCGTTCCATGCCGTCCAAACGATTTGAGCTTGTGTTCGCTGACAAGACGGGGAAGGTGTTTAACTTTCCGGGCTTGCGGCCGGCGGGCATGAAGGCGGGGATGTTATTTGAGCTGGAGGACGCTCCGCTCGTGCGACTGCCGGATTCAAGCGAACTTTTTATGCTGCCGGACCGGATGCCCGTGGGGTTTGACCCGGAGACGGGGAAGCAAGTCACGCTCGACATGGACCCCTATTCCAAACAGGCGGAACCGTGCTTCGCGGTCGCCGCTTTTGTGCCGCCCGGTTACACGCTGACGCACAATGCCGCTTACAGGCAGCTTGCGGACGATGCCCGCGCGCTCCCGCTTTTTGCCTACGGTGCGTGCCTTTATTCGGAAGGACATTTTTATGTGGCGGCGGTGCGGGTGGATCACGATGTGCGCCATGACGACAAATACCTCGCGCCCCGCAGTGTGCTCAAAGGCGTCGCTGAAGTCAAAAAGCTTTTTCCCAAGAACCGTCTGGTCACGCAGTTGGAAACCTGTGCGACGGTGAATGGCTGCGCGAACGCGAAAAACTTTTTTCTAGGCCGCATCGAAGCACCCGTGCCGACCTCGCCCGTGTGCAACGCGCAGTGCCAGGGCTGCATTTCGCTCCAACCGGAAAACCGCGATTTTCCATCCACCCAAAAGCGCATCTCGTTCAAGCCCGACCCGGAAGAAATCGCCGAACTCGCGCTGCATCACTTCACGAACGAGAAAAACCCGGTCGTCAGCTTCGGCCAGGGCTGTGAAGGGGAGCCGACGCTCGCGGTCGATGTGATCGAAAAAGCCATCCGGCTGATCCGCAAACAGACCTCCAAAGGTTTTATCAATGTGAATTCGAACGCCAGCCGGCCGCAGGCGCTGGGTCGGCTTTTTGACGCGGGACTCACGCATGTACGCGTCAGCTTGAACAGTGTCCGTGATCCATATTATTCGCGCTACTATCAGCCCAAGGGCTATTCGTTCGCGGATGTCACGGAATCGGTTCGGACGGCCAAGCGGCATCAGGGTTTTGTTTCGCTCAATTATCTGTCGATGCCCGGGTTCACGGACAGCCGTGAGGAATCGGACGCGCTCGTTCAATTTGTCGGCGGCACAGGTGTCGACATGATCCAATGGCGTAATTTAAATTATGACCCGATTCGGTACTTCCGCGAACTTGGGCTTGAAGGCGCGAGGCCAGAACTTCTCGGTATGGAAAACGCCATTGACCGTGTGCGCAAAGCTTTTCCGGCCATGCGCTGCGGTTATTTCAACCCCCGTCCGGGAACACGCCCCGCATCCCAAGCGAATAAAAATTTGGTGTAAAGGCAGGAATATGTTTTTTCCCGAAGATGCCGACGGTCAGCCCAAGCCCAACCTCAAAGAACACTTCATGCGCGAGGCGCTCCGCCAGGCCCAGCGTGCGATCGAGAAGGATGAAGTCCCGATCGGCGTCGTGATCATTCACAAAAACCGCATTATCGCCAAGGCCTTCAATCAGACCCTTTTGCTCAAAGACCCCACCGCTCACGCCGAAATGATCGCCATCACTCAAGCCGCCGAACATCTCCAGCATTCGAGCGGACGCCTGCTCGAAACGGAACTTTATGTCACGGTTGAACCCTGCCCGATGTGCATGGGCGCCATCATCCAGGCGCGTATCCCCAAGGTTTTTTACGGCGCGGCGAATGAAAAATACGGCGCCTGCGGTTCCGTCGTCGACCTGCTCAAGGCCGGCCGCTGGAACCACACCGTCCAGGTCGAAAAAGGCGTCCTTGCCGCCGAAGCGGCCGCGCTCATGCAGGGTTTTTTCCGTTCCAAGCGCGCAAAACTAGCCGAGTAGATCCTCGCGCGGTTAAAATGCCCTGCCAAATGACCGCAAGGGGACCTTTGGAAAATGCTCGTAAGGGTGGCCGCGCCTGATATAATGGCGCTCCAAAAATTTATTTTGATTTATGGAGAGGTGGCCGAGTGGCTGAAGGCGCCGGTTTGCTAAACCGGTAAACGGGTTAAACCGTTTCCAGGGTTCAAATCCCTGCCTCTCCGCCATCTTTCGCTGAAAAAGTCGCGTCTGCGTCGTTGCTCGTCACTCGGGGACACGAAGAGTCCTCCTCGTTCCTCGCGCCTAGCATACGCGCCTTTTTGAGCGAAAGATGA
>JAGVCY010000117.1 GCA_020058965.1 Candidatus Omnitrophota bacterium
ACCTTGCGGCACACGACGCCGCCGCCGAGCGATAGCACGGTCTGGGGCTTCACGAGCAAGTCCTTGATTACACGCGACTCAACCGTGCGGAAGTAGCTCTCGCCCTTATTCCGGAAAATTTGCGGAATGGACATTTTTTCGCGGCGCTCGATGATCACATCCGAATCCAGGTCGCGCCAGTGCAGCTTTTTAGCCAGTGTTCTGGCGCAAAAAGTTTTTCCGGCGCCCATCATTCCGATGAACGCGATTTTATCGATCGATCTAGCTGCTCGTGGCATTTAAAAAGCCTCCACTTGTTTGAGATACCCGTCATAATTTCGCCGGGTTTCCGACAGACTGTCCCCACCGAATTTTTCTAAAAATACTTTAGCAAGCTCAAACGCCGTCATCGCCTCCCCCACCACGCCGCAGGCCGGAACCGCGGTCACATCCGAGCGCTCGATCGTTCCAACTTCCGGGGCTTTGGTCTTAATGTTGGTCGAAGCAAGCGGCTTCATGAGCGTAGCATACGGCTTGGCCACCGCGCGCACCACGAGCTCCTCGCCCGTTGTCATACTTCCTTCCAGTCCTCCCGCGCGGTTCGATTTGCGAAAAAACTTACGCGCCTTCTCATCATAAAATATTTCGTCATGCGCGGCCGAGCCCGGCGTACGCCCCATCGCAAACCCCAACCCGAACTCAACGCCTTTGACGGCCTGAATCGACATCAGCGCAAATGCCAGTCGAGCGTCCAGCCGGTCATCGGATGTGGCAAAAGACCCCAGGCCGGGTGGAAGACCTTTAACGCGGACTTCAAACACGCCGCCGACCGTATCCTTGGCGGCCTTGATTTCGTCAATCTTTAGGATCATCTGCTCGGCGGCAGCCGAATCCGCACACCGAACCGGGCTTTTTTCGGCTCGCTCGGCGATGACTTCAAAATTTGGAATTTTGGCTTCGTCGACCCGAACCCCGCCGATTTCAGTCACATGGCTTATGATTTTGACGCCAAATTGTCCCAGAAATTGCCGGCACACCGCTCCGATCGCGACCCGCGCGGTCGTCTCCCGCGCGCTGGCCCGCTCCAAAATATCCCGCACATCCGCGCGGTTGTATTTTACGGCGCCGACCAGATCCGCGTGACCGGGCCGGGGACGCTGAATCGCCGGCAGCTGATTGATCTTAAAGTCTTTGTTTTCGATTCTCATGGCGATGGGACCGCCGATCGTTTCGTTTTGGCGGATGCCGGTGAGGAGCTCGGCTTTGTCGGTTTCGATGAGCATCCGGCCTCCGCGGCCATACCCCTGCTGCCGGCGCCACAAGTCGTGGTCGATTGCGACGGGGTCCAATTTGAGCCCGGCCACCATCCCCTCGAGGACGGCAATCAAGCATATCCCGTGTGACTCACCCGATGTCGAATAACGCAGCATCAAATCTCCTTGGAAAGGTCAGTATTGTAACATGCGGCCCATGTACCAGGACAAAAGAGGGCCGCCAAATAGCATATAGATGAAGATGCCCAGGGCCAAGTACGGGCCGAAGGGTATCTCCTCCTTTTTGGTCACCAGCTTTACGCCGATCCCCACAAATGATCCTGCGATCGATCCGATAAAAATTGTAAACAATGCCCCTTTCCATCCAAAGAATGCGCCGATGGCCGCCAGCAATTTTACATCCCCGCCGCCCATGGCTTCTTTTTTAAAAATCTTTTCTCCCACAACCGCCATAAAAAATAAAAAACCGCCTCCCGAAATCACGCCAATGGCTGATTCTCTCAATGACATCCACCCCGCAGACGCTCCCACCCAGTCCGGAAAGAAAAAGGTGAATATTACTCCGGCAACAATGCCGCCGACGCTGATCTCGTCCGGAATAATTTGATGCTCGATATCAATCCAGGTAAGGACGATCAAAGCCCAAAAAATTACGGTTCCCATTAACGCGTACGGCAGTGTCCACCAGCTGAATGCCAGAAAACCGGCAAACCCGCCCAACAGCTCAACCATCGGATAGCGGAACGGAATCCGCGTCTGACAAGAATGGCAACGGCCACGCAATCGAATGTACGCAAAAACAGGGATATTGTCGTACCAAAAAATCGGAGTTTTGCAGGAAGGACAGTGGGAGCCCGGCCAGGCAATGGACTCATTGCGCGGCATCCGCCAGATGCAGACATTAAGAAAACTGCCGACAAGAAGGCCTGTAAAAAAAGCTAGTGCTTGAGCCATGACTCGTATGCGGTGCGCATCACCGTGTAGATCTCCTCGCGGTCCGCGGTCGGGAACCATAGCCGGTGAGCGGCGCATGCCTGATGAATGAGCATCCCAATTCCATTGGCGCAAGGTAGATTGCGCCGCCGTGCTTCCTGCAAAAACTTAGTTTCGGCGGGCGCGTAGATTACATCGTACACGCGCCGGACACGGTCCAGGACATCCGGGTCGATCGGGAACGGGTCCTTCTCCCCCATCCCGCAGGATGTGCAGTTGACAGCCAGCTCGGTGGCTTCAGGAACCTCGTCAATTGAGATGACGGCCTTGATCTGGCGATCTGGAAAATACTGGGACGCGTATTCCGCCAAACGATTTGCGCGATCGGCGGTACGGTTAAAGATATAAAGTTTTTGAAGATTCGCCTCAAGCAACGAAAAAATGATCGCGCGTGCCGCTCCGCCCGCACCGATCACGAGCGCGGACCGGCCTTCGGGCTTGAACGCAAACTGATCTTTGAGGTCAAACAAAAATCCCGGTCCATCCGTATTAAATCCAAGCGTGCGGCCCTCGCTGATCACGAGCGTGTTCACGGCGCCGACCGCGCGGTCCAAAAGACTCGGAGTGGTTTCAAGATAATGGA
>JAGVCY010000254.1 GCA_020058965.1 Candidatus Omnitrophota bacterium
ATATTTTAAAATTATGGATCGAATCTCGAGGCCATGCGGCCTATGAAAGCGGAAACGGAGCGGACGCGATCGACCTGATCCTACGAGGCTATTATGACCTCGTCCTGATGGACTACTGGATGCCGTACCTGAATGGCGGGCAGGTGATCAAGGTCCTTAAAGAAATGAGCAAGTTACGGGTCCCTATTTTTTTAATGACCGGCGAAAAAACATTGCTGCGCCAGGATCTCATTTTGCTGGGAGCCACGGATGTTTTTTATAAACCGTTCGATAAAGAAAAGCTTCTGGACGCCGTCGACGCGGTTTTAAAAAATAATGGATCGGATGCTCCGCTCGACAAAGTCCATAAAAAATAGCACACTGAGCTCAATGAATTCGCAGAAACAGGGTGCCGCTTTCATGAACAGTGATTTCCTGTGGGATGAGATTCCCATGGCTTTGATCTTACTGGACGCTTCGGCCAACATTCTAAAGGTCAATCGCTTCACGGAGCGGCTGTTCGGCTATCGGCGCGAAGAGTTTGTTGGAAAATCCATTAGGAGCGTGCTCCCCGCCGAGGATCAGCAAAAGACTTCGGAGTGGTTCGAATCCAGCAATTCATCGGCCGAACACGGTCTTGATGACCGCTCCAAAGAAATTTCCATGGTTAGACGGGACGGATTGAAGATTCGCGTGGAAGCGCGGCGGAGTCCCATCTCGGACGGCCAAGAAAAACGGATCCTGGTTTTTATGACGGACATCCAGGAGCGTAAAAAACAGGCTCGAGCGCTTGATGCGGCGCTCAACGCGGCCGAGGATGCAAAGCGGGATCTTCGCGATTTTGTTTATATCGTGTCGCATGACATCAAGGCGCCGCTCAGGGGGATCACATCGCTTGCCGGATGGATCGCGGAAGATTGCGCCTCTGGGATCGATGAAGACGGCAAGCATAGATTGCGATTGCTCGTTGAGCAGGCGGCGAAGATGAACCGCATGCTGGACGGGATCCTCGGTTTTTCGCGGATGAGCTCACAAAAGGCGGTGGTCGAATCGGTCCGTATGGACGACCTGCTGCAAAATGTTTTACAAAATATGTCCATTCCCGCGAACATGCGGGTGGGATGGGATTCAAATTTACCGAACCTCTTTTGTGATCGGTCTGCGGTTCAGCTCATTCTCGGGCATTTGGTGAACAACGCGATTCAATCGATTCCGCCTGAGTCCCAGGGAGAAGTTTGGATCGGAGCCAAGGAGACGGACGATTTGGTTACCATTTATGTCAAGGACAACGGGATCGGAATTGATCCGCGGCATCACGAAAAAATATTTCAGGTGTTTCAAACACTGAATCAACTGAGCTCGCCAGCAAGACTCGGGCTCGGATTGAGTCTGGTAAAAAGATTGGCCGAAAGGCACGGCGGACGCGTATGGCTGGAATCGGCGTTGGGTCAGGGGAGCACTTTTTATGTCAGTTTGCCCAAAAGATCGCAAAGCGCGGAGGTTGGTGAATGACCCAAAAAGACGCGGTTGAAAGAGCCGGACAAGCGGTTAAAACACTCCTGCTCATCGAAGACAATGAAGTGGATCGGATGCGTTTTTTTGAACTCGCCAAAACGGCCGGGTTGGATTACAAAATTCACACCGTCGGGACCCTAGGCGAGGCAATGGCCATTAGTGACACGACGAAATTTGATGTGATTGTTTTGGATCTGGGATTGCCGGATGTTTCTCAATTGGAGGGATTGGAAGCGATCCTTGCCAATCGACCCGAATCGGCGGTACTGGTCATGACCGGGTTTGATGATCAAGATACCGGCGCAAGGGCCGTGCAGCAGGGGGCGGATGATTATCTGATCAAAAATGAGACGACCGCCCGCCTGTTGGCCAAGACGCTCTTGTACATCACGGAGCGTCACGGCCTCAAACGCCGGCTGGCCGCGGAAGCGATCCGCGATGCGGCCACACAGCTTTACAACCGCCGCGGTCTGCTCGAGCTCGGGAACCATCAATTGATGATCTCCAAAAGGGAAGCAAGTCCGTTCGCGATATGCTTCATCGACTTGGACGATCTCAAAAAAGTGAACGATTCGCATGGGCATACCGTGGGCGACCGGCTGATCGCGGAAGCGGCGAAATTGCTGAACAGGGTGTTTAGGAGCAGCGATTTGATCGCGAGATACGGCGGAGATGAGTTTACGGTCATCCTGCCGAATACAAACGAGGATGTTTTGGAGCGGGTCAGAATACGTTTGGAGCGGGGAGTCCAGGCGCACAACGCGTCCTCCGAGACCCGGCTGCCGCTATCCTTCAGTGTGGGGTATCGGGTTTTCGATCCTCACCAAATTAATCGGATCGAAGACGCGGTGGACGCGGCGGATCAATTGATGTACGCGGCCAAAGCCGCCAAAAAAACCCATTTGAACCGTGGAATGAACACCCAATGACACGATCCGTCAGAGTGATGGCGATCCGGTCGATCCTGCTAGGCGCCGCGATGATCGGTTTGATCATCACGCTGAAGAACTATGATCTGAATCATCTCAATGTCCGGGAATCACAGATTTTGCGGGAGCTGTCATCCCAAGCGCTGGTTCTCAGAAACGAGATCCGACAAACTGCCCAATTGGCGCTGGAGCAAACAACGAGCCTGTCCAGAGCTCCCCGACTGGTTCGCGCGATCAACGAAGGGGGATCCGAAGAACTCCAGCGCATCGCGAACGAGGCCGTGTCGGGATCATCGGCGCTGGATGTCGTCGCTCTATTTGATCGTCAGGGCGGGATCCTCGCGATGAATACGATCGACCATCAGGGCGTTCCTATTGCCGAAGAACGGATTTCACGCATCATGCGCCGGGATCTATCCAAGCGTGAAGTGGTTGCCTCCTGCCTTACCAACAAGTCGGACGACCCGGTGGTCGAGTTTCAAACCCATTGCGATTTTACGCCCGCATTGTTCGATTCCACCGGTTTGAGCGCGGCTTTTTCCACCCCCATTTTGGATCCTGACGGAAAAAAAATCGGAGTCGTCAGCTCCCGGTTGAATTTTAACCGCATATTAAAACTGGTCGGTCAGAATAATTTCAAATACGCCGGCAGCGATTTTGAGTTGGTGAACGATCAGGGTGAATATTTTTCCGAGGAGATCAACGCCGGAAAGCTCGCGCCGCCTCTCGCGCGAGAGATCGTTGAAATGCTGTTAGCGGATCCCGGTTATCCCTCCGAACCACCATCCTTTGACCGCCAGGGGGATCTTTATGTCGCTCTGATGCCGTTGGGCATGGAGCGCACGATCCGCGGCGGGGAACTGCATATTCTGATGAAGGTGCCGGCCGACCGGGTATGGACCTTGCGGCATGCGCTTTCGTGGGTTCTCAGGGGCGGTATTCTTTTTTTTGGACTTCTGAGCGTCGTATTTCTCTTCAGGGCGCTCAATTCCGTTTCTTTGGCTGACTGATAACCGGAAGGATCGTAGATGATCACTAGACCCCGGCCCGCCGGAAGCTTGACGCGGTCACCGCGGCAAGCGGTTATCGTGTTTTGTTGGGTCGCGGCGGTCGCGGCTTTATACTGGACGGCTATGACTTACGATGTGACTCCCGGTGATCCCGGCAAAACCGTCATGACCTGGCCGTCCCAGTCCGGACTAACGCAAACTCCTTCCAAATGGTCCGTGGTGATGGCGGTGCATCCGATGTGTCCTTGCACCCGCGCGAGTCTCACGGAATTCAACGAGCTGATCTCGCGGTCGAACGGCCGGGCGGAAGGGCTGCTGCTGTGGCTTGAGCTTCCCAAAGGAAAAAGCACGCCGGGTTTAAATGCGGCATGTGATCCTTCGCTCTCCGATCCCGGAATTCGCGATATCGCCGATCCGGAGGGCCTTTTGGCCAAAGCGTTCGGAGCCGAGACATCGGGAGCGGTGAGAATTTATGACACGGCCGGGGAGCTTGTATTTTCGGGCGGTATTACCAAAGCCCGGGGGCAGGCCGGGACCGGTCCCGCTTGGATCGCGGCGATGAAGAGTATCGGAGGCGGGGCCGCGAGCCCGACGGCCGCGCCTGTTTTTGGCTGCCCGCTTTTTTCCCGCGTCCCTCCGATAACTGCTCACGTCAAAGGGAACCATGTCTAACGAAAAACAATTCTTCAAAGATTCGATCCGAGCGCGTTCCAGAGCCCTGTTCCTGGAACAACACGAGCACATTTGCAAAAAATCGGACCGAATGTTTGCCGGACTGATGATGCTTCAATGGGCGGCCGCGGTTTTGTGTGCGTTGTTTTTTACGCCGCTCACATGGATCGGAGCGGACAGCCGTATACATTTTCATGTGTGGATGGCCGTGCTTTTCGGGGGGTTGATCTCGGTGATGCCGGCATATTTGGCCGTGCGGCGCCCCGGATTGTATTCCACGCGGGCCGTGATCGCGGTGTGTCAGATGCTGATGTCCACGCTCCTGATCCACCTTTCCGGCGGCCGGATCGAAACGCACTTTCATATTTTTGGATCTTTAGCTTTTTTGGCTTTTTATCTGGATTGGCGGATCCTGGTCCCCGCCACGGTCGTGGTCGCCTTGGACCACTGGTTCAGGGGGACCTACTTTCCGGCGTCGGTGTTCGGCGTGTTCGCCACCGAACCCTGGCGCTGGGCGGAGCACGCGGCGTGGGTGCTTTTTGAGGATTTCTTCTTGGTAATCTCCTGCAGGGAAGGGATCCGCAATCTGAAGGCCATCTCGATCAAACGCGCGGAGCTCGAAGTGACCAATGAACGAATCGAACAGGAGGTCGCGGAGCGGTCGGGCGAGGTCAAGCTGCTGCTGGAGTCCAGCGCGGAAGGTATTTATGGGGTCGACCTTGAGGGTAAATGCACCTTCATTAATCAAGCGGCCCTCAAAATGCTGGGTTATGAGGCGTCCGAACTGCTTGGCCGTAACATGCATGACGCGGTTCATCACAAACGAGCCGACGGTTCCCCGTATCCGGCGGAAGCATGCCCTATTTATAAGGCCATTATGACCGGCGCTCGGAGCCGCGTGGACAGCGAAGTGCTGTGGAAAAAAGACGGAATATCTTTTCCGGTCGAG
>JAGVCY010000253.1 GCA_020058965.1 Candidatus Omnitrophota bacterium
AAAACTGGCGGAGAGACAGGGATTCGAACCCTGGAAACGGTTTCCCGTTTACACGCTTTCCAAGCGTGCTCCTTAAACCACTCGGACATCTCTCCAAAAATTTGTGAGGGGGGATTCTAACAGAAATCAGCCGTCAAGCGCCAGCGGAAGTATTGTCCAGTGGAAGCGTCATCGACGAAGGGAGTTTTGGATGTCTTGAAGTTCTTTGAGACGGGTGCGTTCTTCGCGCAGGTCCTGCTGGCGCTCGAATTCTTTTTGCCGAACGAACTGAAACGCTTTGTCGCCCAATTCTTCGAGCGATTCAAGATTCAGATCGGCAACGGGTGTGGATCCGAGAATTTTGGCCGCTTCCTCAGGATCCTCATCCAAGGCGTCTTGAATATACTCGATGGCTTCCTGCCGTCGTTGATCCTCGGTGGGTTCATCAGCGCGAACAACGAGACTGAACGGCGCATTCAAGAGAAGCGTCAACACAACCCCGCTTAAAAAAACTTTAATTTTCATATAAGCCCCTGCAAAACTAGTCCAATCACAACCAAGTGGCATCCATTTGCTTAAGCGGATAGCTGGTGCCGCGCCAAATCACCGCTTGTCGCCGCCAGGTGTCCCACACGGAGACCATAATAACATATGCAAAAAGCAGAAGCCCCGCCGGCATCGCCAACCCCAAAAAGATGTTTTGAGGCACCTTGGAGCCAAAGCCAAATTGCAGCAGAACCATCGAACCAAAACTAACGCCTGCCGCCGTCCATACACCCGCCGAACCGCCCACAATCACGCACAGCACCGGCAGGATGGCGCACACGCCGATTCCCGCGGCTCCCGCGATCGCCAGATCTAGGCGGTAATTGAAGCCCCTGAACGAATTTTTGCGGATGCTGTTGAGCATTCCCTTGAATCCGACAAACCATCGCACGCTCACCGCGTCTTCACCCGAACCAAGCATCAGCCGCAGCCCCGCGTCCTTTACCCGTTTGGCGAGCATCACATCATCCGCGATGTCCATGGCGATCGCGCGGTGCTCGCCGATCTGTTGATACGCACGGCGGCGAATCATATTGAACGCGCCGACTCCGGCAAAGCCGTTGAGTCGGCGGAACCGCGAGGCCCAGGGCTGGAAGCGCACCGCGAAGAGAGTTCCAAACGCGCGGTAAAAAAGATTTTCGACGGCGCCGTTCAGGACCACATGCGGTAGAAGCGCTAAGTGGTCGGCGGCGTAACAATTCGCCGTTTTGAGCGCGCGACGCACCGTGTCTTTTTGAAAAATCACATCCGCGTCGGTGAACAAGAGCCATTCTCCGGTGGCGCAATCGGCTCCGCGCTGCAGCGCGTGGTTCTTGCCGAGCCAACCGTGCGGTAAATCCCGGACCATCACGCGCTTGAGCCGTGGATCCCCGGACAACTCATCCAGCGCGTTTCCACTTCCGTCGGTTGACCGGTCGTCGACAGCGATCACTTCGATCGAACCGTGATCCTGGGCGAGCACACTTCGGCAGGCGTCTAGAATGCCTGCTTTTTCATCGCGATAAGCAAAAATAATACTGACCTTGACTGTGGGGAAGCTATTTTCATCCGGCTCAACCCGCGGCATGCGACGGATAAAAAGCGCTCCCAAGACGGTGTGCGCGAGGCAGAGCGCCCAAAAGGCCGCTCCAGCCCACGCCGCTATGAGGAACAAATCGGCTGTGTTCAAATCGACTCTCATAATTAGCTTTTGGCGGGTTCGGCCGCCCGACGGACAATTTTGCTCAGCATACCGCCAAAAACATACGCGTGGAGAGGAGACACCAATGCCCAATACAATAATCCCCAGAGGCCTTTGGGTCTAAATAGTGCTCGTTGGCAGAACCGTACGCTACCGTCCGGTTGCGGCTGAATCTCAAATTGCAGAACGGCTTCGCCGGGGAGCTTCATTTCGGCACGGAGCGAAAGCCGCCGGCCCTTCTGACAATCGATCACACGCCAAAAGTCCAGCGCGTCACCCGGAAGAAGCTCGTGCGCGTTGCGGCGACCCCGACGCAGACCCACGCCGCCGAACAAGCGGTCCATGATGCCGCGAAGCCGCCACAAAAAATCCGCGTGATACCAGCCGGTCGTCCCGCCGATGGACTCGATCACGGACCACAGCCGCGCCGGATCCACGCTTGTCACCAGCGACCGCTCATCGCGCAGAAGTGTCCCGCCGGCCCACTCGGGATCGCCTGGCGCGATCGCTTCCACCTCGCCGGATCCGCCCGCGTCGGTCCATCGCGTCACAACTTCGTCAGATAATGTTTTTTGGATCGCGAGCCGTATCGCCTCGCGGACGGGGATCAAATGTTGAGGAATGATCGCACGGATGCGGTTTTCTTGGCAGACGACTGGATTCTTGAGGCCTTCGGCAAGAGGCCGCGCGATCGTAGCGGGAACGGGCGTGACCAAATGGATCCAGTACGAGCTCAGACGCGGAGTCAAAACCGGCACGGGAACGATCCAGCGCTTGGGAAGTCCGGCTTCCTCCGCGTAGACGCGCATCAACTCCTCATAGGTGACGACATCGGGACCTCCGATATCAAAGCGTTCGCCGGCGGTCGAGGGCTGCGCGAGACAGCCGGCGAGGTATTCGAGTACATTTCGGACGGCGATCGGTTGAGAAGGGGTGTGCACCCATTTGGGTGTGATCATGCAGGGAAGGCGGTCGACCAGGTATCGCAGAATTTCGAACGACGCACTGCCAGAGCCAATGATCATCGCCGCGCGTAAAATAGTGACGGGCGTTTTGCCCGACTGAAGCATCCGCTCCACTTCCCGGCGAGACTTCAGATGCTCGCTCAAATCGGTGCGGTCTTCACCCAACCCTCCGAGATAAATGATCCGCCCGAGTCCGGCCTCAGCCGCGGCATCGCGCATCGTCTTCGCCGCCTCCAGATCCGAGTGACGATAATCGCGTGTCCCCGGCAGCATCGAATGCACCAGGTAATAACCGGCGCCGCATCCGCGGCAAGCTTCCACCAGCGATGCGTGGTCCAGAACATTTCCAACGAAGATCTCAAGATTGGGATGCGTCGACCAGGGGCGGTTGCGCGCTTTTTTTTCGGAACGGACAAGCGCGCGCACGCGGTACCCGCGCTCCAACAAGAGCGGAATGAGCCGGCCTCCGATATACCCGGTCGAGCCGGTAACTAGAATGCGCGAAGAATCGGGGGAGGTGATGTCGGATGACGGAGCCGTCGGAGCGTTCATCACACTATTCTACAGCTTGCGGCTCTTCCACCAACCGCGCGGACAAAAAACCCGCGACTTGCGCCGGCTGAAAAGGCCACACATACCGGAAGCGGATGTGGGGATATTTGGTTTTTTCACTTGCGATCAGATCGGGGATCTCGCGGTCGGAATGGCTTCCGCCACGGATCATCATGGGGGTGATCACGCGGATCTCAACGGCGCCGCGCGCGGCGGCCTCCGCAAAAGCGGCCGGCACATCCGGATCACAGAATTCGTTGAAGCACACGATCACCGGTTCCTTGAGCAGGACCTCGAGTTCGCGGCCCAATTCTATCGACGAATGATGGAACGCGTCATTCTTGGGATTGCGCGGCCAAGACCGCATCCGGGACTCGAGTTCACGGTACCGCAAGAATGAGGCAGAGGCCTCCGGAGATCCCGCGTGGGAACCGTTGTGATGCTGCGCATGGAGTCTAAAGAATTCTTTCCGGTCACTTTCCGAAAAATCCTTAGGCGGCATTCCATGACTGATTAGGACGGTGACCCGACTCCGCGCGGCGGAAGGTTTTGCCGCGACAGGAGCGGACTTTCCAATCGAGTAAAAATAATGAAAAAAGCCATAAACCATGCATATCAAAAATACAAAAATTCCCAGGATTAAAACAATGACATTTATCATGACTTCGCTCCAGACATTTTAAGGTAGGTGGCATAACCAAAAATGGACGGCACCCATATTCCGACAAACAACCCTTCTTCTCTATATCCCAAAAACCACAGCGACACCGAAAGCCCGAACGAGATCAGCGCAGCAAGATGAACGAGAAAATCCAAACGATGACTCATAACGCCTCCTTTATTAAGCATTTTTTTTGGCAAATGCGGACATGAACTCGGCCAGCTCACCCACCGTGGTCAGGCTGACCGCGTTGTAAATCGACGCGCGCAATCCGCCCGCGGAGCGATGACCCTGCAATCCGATGAATCCCGCCGCTTCCGACTCCTGCACAAAGCGCTTCTCGAGATTTTCATCACCGCCGCGGATATGAAAAATCACATTTTGGGTCGAGCGATCCTTTTGATGAACGGGGGAGGTGTAAAAACCGCTGCGTTCGATCAAGTCGTACAGCATGATGGACTTCATCTGCGACTCGCGTTCAAACTTGGCGACCCCGCCCTGATCGCGCACCCATCGGAGCATCAGTCCCATCACATAAACGGCAAACGCCGGCGGTGTGTTCAAGCGTGAGTCCGCCTGGGCATGCTCCTTGTAGCTGAGCATGGCGGGCAATCGAACGGGTGATCGATCCAGCAAATCCCGCCGGAGTACCGCCAGCGTTACGCCCGCCGCGCCCATATTTTTTTGAGCACTGGCAAAAAAAAGCCCGAATCGGCCGGCCGGGATGCGGCGCGAGAGAATTTCGGAAGTCATGTCGGCGACCAACGGCACGGCTCCGGTGTCCGGAAAAGAGCGGTACTGAGTTCCGTAAATGGTGTTGTTGGCGCAAATATGAACATAGGACGCATCCCCCGAAAAAGTGCCCGGCCCCATGACAGGAATGTACGAAAAATTATCCTGACTGGATGACGCGACCACGCGGCCGGATCCGATTTTTTCGATATCCTGCAAAGCCATTTTGGTCCAGACATCGGTGTGGACCACTTCGGCCGGTCGTCCTTCGATGAGCAGGTTCATCGGCGCCATCACGAACTGCATCCTGGCTCCGCCCGCCAATAGCAGCACCGCATGCGTTTGGGGAATATCGAGAAGATCCCGCAGGAGTTTTTCAACACGGGCTTGAAGCTCATCATAGTGAGCGGTCCGATGACCGATCTCCAGTATGGAGGCACCTGAATTTTTGTAAACCGGCAGATCTTCCTTGATCTGTTCCAACACTTCGACGGGCAGGGCCGCCGGTCCCGCGCCAAAATTCCAGGAGCGTACGGAATGCTGAGTGACGGAAAAAGGTGTTGATTGCGTGCGGGTGGTCATTTTATTTTATTTCCTATGTTTGAAGCGACGGAACGGGACTGTCACTCGATGATGTGTGGATCCAGTCAAAGATCAACGATTGTAAGAGGTCACCGTGTGTCCTAAAAAGATCTTCGGCATGGCCTCCTCCCTCAATAGCTCGCAATGTCTTGGGTGTTGTCGCGGCGTCATACATTTGGACGCTGTGACGCGGATAAACAATATGGTCGTTCGTACCATGAATGAAGAGCAGGGGCGTTTCTTCGATCTCGGCCAACGCATCCAAGGCTGTCTGCTTGCGCGACCAAATGGACCCGATCCTGCAACCCGCGCCCAGCTCCATCGATCTCCGCCCGGAATCGATCGACGAACGATCCCACCAGTTGCATTCGATCGCTTCGTGCCGCATGGGCGAACCCACGCACACAATGCCGGCAAAGATCGGCCACCGGGACTGAAGTAGGAGGGCGATCGTTCCGCCGTAAGAAAATCCCAGAGCCCAAACTTGAGGGTGATGGGAAGCCGCGTACAAAGCCGCGCATTCAAGATCCGCCGTTTCTTTGGCAGAAAAGTGATACCGTCCGCCGGAATCACCGTGCCCGCGGAAGTCCAGCGCGATGACATCAAATCGTTTTTTGAGAGCATGGGCTATCGACTGAAAAGTACGCGTGCGCTTGCTCTGAAAAAATCCCGGAGCCAACAGAATGACATCCGGTCGTCCCGAAAACCAATGCTCCACCGCGATGGATGTCCCGTCCGATGCATTCAAGCGCAGATCGCGATGTTCGAATGTGGGCTCAAGCATGGTTGGGGGCCTCGCACGCCAGCCACTTCCGAGGAATTCCAACATTGGTGCAGACGGAGCGGGTGATCAGATTGCCTCCCGCCCACGACAGATCCAGCGCCAAGAGCGCCCTGGCCAGGTCGTGCCGTCGGCCGATCCACGGCAAGAACAACCATCCTAAAAGCGAAAAACAGGTAAAAGCAAAAATGGTCACCGTCAGCGGTCCGACGGTTTCGGTCCCCGCGCCCGGAACGCTCAGCGCGCAGGCAAAGGCCGCTTGATTCCAAAGGATCGTGACGATGAGCCGAGCGCGCTCCGGTCCCTTTTTGAGCGCGCCGATGCTTTTAAAAGTAAAGATGCGAAATTGGTAGCCATCAATGAAGCGTGATAATTCCGTCCTGGAAAGGTACATGTAAACGAGGATGACGGTGAACAGAGTCATTGCCCCGACATCGCCCGCGACACGGCCGCCGCAATGGATCAGCACCATAAAGGAAGGGAGAAGGATCGACTGAAGCCCCACGCCGCGGGACCAAGATGCCGCAAATTTGCGGAAGCCGTGGCGGACGCGTCCAAATTTGCGTCCCGTGACATGGCTCAAAATATCGAAGGGAAGGGTGTACAGCGCCGAAAGGGCGACGAGGCAAACCGAAACCGTAAAACAGATCGCGACCCCTGAACGCGCGCCGATCTCCGAGAATCTCTGAGGGATCTCAAATGCCAGCGCTAGTCCGGCGAGAGCAAATATTCCTCCCGCGCAGCTGATGCCCAATCCTTTTCTGATCCAACCGTAGGTGCTCATCGTCGTTGCCTCCAATGAGAGGAGGATACGGCATAGGAGCGGTACCTACAATGGCCGATTAATACCTATAAAACACCTATAATAAATAGGTGTAATCAGTATACGGGTAATCAGGATTTGAGCGTTTGGAGGTACGAGGCGAGATTGACCGGGTTGCGGGAGATGCGGAGTTTTTTGCGGATGGAGTTGCGCTGGTTCTCGATCGTCGCGGTTGAGGACTTGAGCAGTTGCGCGATCTCCTTGGTTCCGAGGCCGCTCTTGATCAAGTTGCAGATCTCGATCTCTCGGGGCGAAAGTCGGTGCAGCGGCCGGCTCAGGCGCTCACCGAACGGAGAGGTGAGGTCCCGGAGGTTGGTTTCGAGCGCGTTCAGCGCTTTTTGACTCTCACGCCCTGCGGAGCGGCCGATCTTTTTCATGAGCGGCAGGATCAGTCGGTCGACATTGGCGAGAATATTGTTCTGGATGGAACGCTTTTCCAATTCCAACTGGCTCAAGACTTCCTTCAACGCGGAATTTTTGCGGTCGAGTTCATCCGTTCTCTCCCGGACCAGCCGCTCCAGATCTTTTTGATACGACTTGAGCTTGATCTCCGCTTCACGCTGGGCGGTGACATCGGTCTGGATTCCGATGTAATGGGTGAGGCGGTCCCCGCCATCAAAAACTGGCGCCAGGCGCAACTCATTCCAAAAGCGAGTTCCGTCCTTCCGGTAGTTGGCCAGGACCACGGTACACGGCCGGCGGTCCTTGAGCGCTTTGCGAATTATCCGCAGCTCCGGTTGGCTGTGATCGTTTCCTTGGAGGAACCGGCAGTTTTTCCCGAGCGAATCGGCTGGGGAAAATCCGGTGATCGTCTGGAACGCGCGGCTGACATAAATGAGGGGAAAATCCGGCTTGCGCGCGTCGGCGATCACAATCGCGCACGAAGCCGCATTGAGTGCCGCACCGAGCGTTTCAGCTCGAAGATCTTTTAAGGCCCCTAATAAGGAGTCGGCGGGTTTCATTCAAGCCATTTTCCGTCAGTTTGGTCGAAAGTCAAGCCATGAGGAGTAAGAAGTGCGCCCGGTAGGAGTCGAACCTACAACCTTCTGATCCGTAGTCAGACGATCTATCCAATTGATCTACGGGCGCAATGATTTTCTCTGGGCAAAGTGTGCGAGTGAGGGCCCTTGGAGGCGTGGATTCTACCATGTCCTTTACTAAAATCAAAGTCCGGGACGATTGATTTTGACTATAGCGGCAGGTATACTCAGCCCTCCTTCACCAACTTCGAGGGTTTTTCATGAGGACAGTGCTTTTGACAGGTTCGGCCGGATTCATCGGCGCCAGAACCGCGGATTTTTTGCTCAAAAAAGGATTCCGTGTGGTCGGCGTGGACAACCTCAATTCCTATTACGATCCCGCCCTCAAGACGTTTCGGTTAAAAGAACTTAAAAAAAATAGAGCCTTTAAGTTTTATAAAGCGGATATTGAAAATCTTCAGCCGCTCAGGAATATTTTTAAAGCAGCCAAGCCCGACGCGGTCATCAACTTGGCCGCGCGGGCAGGCGTGCGGTACAGTTTGGTCGACCCGTTTGTGTATCTGCGCACCAACACGCTGGGGACGCTGAATCTCCTGGAGCTCTGCAAGGAGCGCGAGGTCAAAAAGTTCGTATTGGCTTCCACCTCATCTTTATATGCTTCGGAGACCATGCCTTTTAAAGAGACATTCGCGGTGAATACGCCGCTTTCTCCGTATGCCGCGACAAAGAAGGGGGCGGAGGCCCTCTGCTACGCCTATTACCACCTCTACGGCATCGACACGACCATTTTTAGATACTTTACGGTGTATGGACCGGCCGGCCGTCCCGACATGAGCTATTTTATTTTTATGCAAAAAATTGATCAGGGGCAGACAATACCCGTGTATGGCGATGGAAACCATTTGCGGGACTTCACTTTTGTGGACGATATCGCGACAGGGACCGTTTTGGGACTTAAAAAGGTTGGGTATCAAACCTTCAATCTCGGAGGCAATCAATGCTACCGGTTGATCGAAATGATCCGCCTGATCGAAAAGGTAATGGGAAAAAAAGCGCGAATTAAATTTTATCCCGCGCATAAGGCGGATTTGAGAGCCACGAAGGCGGACGCCGGACAGGCCAAGAGAGTATTGGGCTGGACGGCTAAGATCGGTTTGTTGGAAGGTCTCCAAAAAACAGCGGATTGGTACCGAGCGAATCGTCAGTGGGTCAACAAGCTCCATCCTTTACAGGCGTGATGCAGATTAAAAACTCTTACGCTGTGGCGAGTTTGTAGCAAAAAACTCCTGTGCTTCGGAAGAATTTGTTTATAATACAAGCAACCAGGGAGTTTGGATGTCTTACCTTGTCCTCGCGCGAAAATACCGTCCCAAAAGTTTTGATGACACGGCCGGCCAGGAAGCCGTAGCGACCACGCTCAAAAACGCGATCGCGATGAAGCGCATCGCGCACGCCTACCTTTTTGCGGGTCCGCGCGGCGTCGGCAAAACCTCGCTGGCCCGGATCTTCGCCAAGGCGCTTAATTGCGAGAAGGGGCCGACGCCCGACCCCTGCGGCACCTGCGGCAACTGCGTTGATATCGACGCGTCGCGTTCACTGGATGTGCTCGAAATAGACGCCGCTTCCAACCGCGGCATCGATGACATTCGGGCGATCCGAGACAACATTCGCTTCAGCCCCGCCGCCGGAAAATTTAAGATTTATATTGTCGATGAAGTTCATCAAGTGACGGGTCCGGCGTTCAACGCGCTGCTCAAAACACTCGAGGAGCCGCCCGCGCACGCGAAGTTCATCTTCGCCACGACCGAGCCGCAAGAAATTCCCGCCACGATCCTGTCGCGCTGTCAGCGTTTGGACTTCCGGCGCATCTCGACGCAAAAAATCGCTGAAGTGCTGACGACGGTTTCAAAAAAAGAAAAATTTAATATCGACGCGGACGCGATCTTTGAGATCGCCAAGGCCGCTGATGGAAGTTTGCGCGACAGTCAATCGTTGCTGGATCAGGTTGCGTCATTTTGTAACGGAAAAATCACCGCCGCGGCCGCCGCGGCCGCGCTCGGAACGGTTCGGACCGAGGAATTCATCGACCTGTTCACCGCGGTGGGCCAGCGGGACGCCGCCGCGGTCCTTGACCGTATCGATCACGCCGTCCAAGCGGGCACCGACGCGGCCTATTATTTGGAAAAGTGCATCGAGCATGTTCGGCAATTGATGATCGTTAAGACCGCGCCGAACGCGGGCGCGTCAGGTCTTTTGGATCTGCCGGAACCGTTGCGGATTCGGTTGGCAGAAGAGGCGCAAATATTTTCGCGGCAAGATCTTTTTTATATTTTCAGTGTGTTGGCCGGCGGGATGCAGCAGGCAAAGCGGCTGACCGTGAAGCGCATCGGACTTGAGATGACGCTTCTCAAATGTGCTCTGCGCGAACCGATGGTGCTCATGGATCCGTCCGAGGCACCGGCCGCGCCGTCCGGGCCGGTCGCGTCATCTCCGCAAGTTACGCTGGCCACGCAGACCTCAGCTCAGGGAACTGCTGCGCAGGGCACCTCAGCCCAGCAGCGAACAGGAGGGGCTTCATCTTCAGCGGGTTCTTCATCGCCAACGGCAAGTTCTCCCACGGCTCCCTCTGCCGGCTCATCTGCAGGCCCCTCCGCCGCGCTGGACGAGCTTTGGGCCAGTGTCGTCCGCCGCGTCCAAACCGAAAAAATGTCCGCCGGAACTTTCCTCAAGGATGCCAGCCCCGTGGACTTGAACAAAGACATTGTCGTGATCGGTTTTCCGGAAGAACGCTCCTTTGATATGGAAGCCATGTCCGCCGAGACGAACCGCCGCCTACTCGAAAAGCATCTGTCCGAACTTCTGAATAAAGAAACCCGCGTCACGTTCATTCTTCATGACGGTGACGGGGTGGAAATCGATCCGTCCAAAGCCGCGGACAAAAGCAGCCCTCCCTCCTCGCGCCAGATCGCGGAAAAAAATCCCCTCATTCAGAACGCGATGGGCATCTTCGGGGGCCGGATCATCCAGTGAGTCAGCGCACCAGCGGCTATCCGGAGCCGATGCAGCACCTGATCGAGCAGTTTTCGCAATTGCCCGGGGTCGGAATACGGACCGCCGAGCGATTCGCTTTTTACATTCTCACCGCTAAAAAAGAAAATACCGACCGCCTCGCCGATGCCGTGCGCAAGACCAAGGAATCGATCCGGTACTGCCGGCAATGCTTCAATCTGAGCGAAAAGGAGCTGTGCGCTGTTTGTTCCAACCCCTCCCGAGACACGCAGACCCTTTGCATCGTCGGCGAGCCAAAGGACATCGTCGCGCTCGAAAAATCCGGTGCGTTCAACGGCCTATACCATGTGCTGTTGGGAGTTCTTTCGCCCCTGGATGGAATCGGACCGAACGATTTAAAGATTCCGGAGCTTTTATCGCGGCTGGGGGCGGCTGCTGACGTTCGGGAGATTTTACTAGCGACGACTTCGGACACGGAAGGGGAGGCGACGGCTATTTACCTGGCCAAGGCCCTCCGCCCGTTCAAGATTCGGATCACACGGCTCGCGCAGGGAGTGCCGGTCGGTACGGAGCTGGAATTCGCGGATCGAGCCACGCTCATGAGGGCTGTTGAAGCACGGCAAGAGATACGCGCTTGATATTATTGAAGAAAATTGATAAGATTTGACAACTATAAACACTAGGAGATAAACCCGTATGTCAATTTTTGGCTGTATTGGTAAAGGTTTTTCAATTGCGAAGTCTAGCGGAAGTTTGATTCTGGCGGTATTTGGATTTGGATTTGCCTGGTCTCTGATCAATTTGCCCTTTATTTCACCGGATGGGACCGCGTCACCGAATGTGGTGACCGGAATTCTAGGAGTGGTGTTTTTAATTTTGAGTATCTTCATCCAAGCCGGATCGATCGGATATGTTGAACAGGTCATAAAACAGGGGAAATCGAGCCTTGGCGCGTTCGTGGCGGCCGGGAAGAAGAACTATTTTCGGATGTTTGGTTTGGCGATCGTGATGGGCTTGATGATGGTGATCCTGGCAGTGGTGGCAGTTCTGGGTTTTGTGGCCGGCGGGGAGCAGTCTCAGCCGAGCCCGATCGCCGTCGGGTTGGCGGTGTTGGTTGCTGTCATCGGATTGATGCTTTTGATTTTTTTATTTTTGGCTCCGTATGCGGTGGTGATCGACGGAAAAGGCGTGATCGGCGCGATGAAGGCCAGCGCGGGAATCGTGAAGCGTAATTTTATGAAGGTTCTTTTGGTCGGACTGATCCTGGTCGCGGTTGGGTTCGGTATCGGGTTTTTGTTAGGTCTTCTCACCGGGGTCATCGGCAGTGCGCTGCCGAGCAAGGTGGGATTGGTGTTTGGCGGGTTTATCTCCAGTGCGATCAATGCCATTCTGGGGGTGGTAACAACAGGAACTTTTATGACCCTGTACCTCTCGACGGCCGCCGGAGATTCAGTCCAACCGACTCAGTCCTAGGTTATCGGATTTTTTTCAGGGCGGGCGATGTAGTAGCCCTGAGCCAGACTTAGCCGTATCATTTTGAGGTGCTCGAATTCAGAGGGCATTTCGATTCCCTCGGCGATTGTCATCGCTCCAACGCCTTTTGCGAATGCCCGCATCGAAAGCACATGTCGCTGTTTGAGCGGCGAGCGGGTGATTCCTGAGATGAGCTTTCGATCAAATTTGATATAAGCCGGCCTGATTTCTCCCACTTCCCTAAAACTCACATCACCGGTTCCGGCATCGTCAAAGGCGATGGCGATTCCCTTGGCTTCCAGCATCGATTTAACTTCCGACAACTTTTTTCGTTCTCCGACCAATGATTGTTCGGTGAGCTCCACCACCAACCGTCCGATCAAAGCCGGATATCGATCAAACAAGTCGATCCGCTCACCCAATTGGGCGAAGGTCGCTCGATCCACATTCAAAAACAGCTTGGCTTTTGTCTTCATATTCGTGAAGTTGGCCAACGCCGCTTCCAAGCACCGCACATCCAGTTCAAGTACCCGATCCGATTCACGCGCGGCGTTGAAGAGCGCTTCCGGATGAACAAAACTGCCATCCTCCCGGATAAATCGAGACAACGCTTCATACGCATGCACACTTTTTTCCCAATAATCGACGATCGGCTGAAAGTAGGTCTCGATCTTGCCGGCGCCGCTGGCAAAATGGTCTGCGAGCGCCCACATCCCCTGGTCGTTAGGGGCAAAATCGGCCTGGGCGGACCCGGCCTCAGCCAGAGCGGTTTTGGGAAGCTCAGCCGTGATTTCCCCTGCATGCGAGTCCGGCTGAATCTTGAACTCATCTATTGGAAAGGCGATGACATTGTCCGGCGACAAGTTGAGCTGATTGTGGACCTTGGTGGAGGCATGGATCAAATCCTGCACGGACACATACCCCGATTTCTTGAGCGGCATCACGGCCACTGATAGCGAAACCTTGGCGGCACCAAAATAATTGTTGCGTAAGTTATCCTTGGCCGCGGAGTATTTGTCCTGAGTGGCGTAAGTCTTCAGCGCGTCGTAGCTTTTTTCAAAATGATCGACCAGCGCATTCGCGAATTCAGACGCCTTTGCAATATCCGGCAAAACGGCGACGAATGTGAGTTTGCCCAGATGGCCCAAAAGCCAGTTCTTCGCCGCGACCGTTTTGAAGCATTTTCCGAGCTCGCCCATGATCTGATCGAGCAGAATATCCGCGCTCTGCCCCCCGTGCATCGCGCTAAAAATCTCCAACCGCCGGACCCGTATCGTGCAGACGGTGATTTCGTCGCCGGAGTCGATCGCGGATTGCAGCTTGCGCATGCTGGTGTGATGTCCCGGCAGAGAGCTAAAAGGGTCGATGTCCAGCTGATGTTCGACCTCCAACATGATCGTCGCGGCGCTAAACGCCAATTGCTTGGGCGTGTAGTCGCTCGTTAAGACAACATTGGCGCTTTGAAATAGGGGATGCTTGAATTTTTCTTTGGCGACCAAAATGATCGGCACATACTCCAGAACCGCGTCATTTTTGATACCCATAAGTATATCCAGCGCCGGGTCTTGCGGCGACTGAACTTCGGCAATGATCATTACCGGCATATGGTCATAAACGGCCGGCAGGAGTTCTTTGGTTTCATGAACCGAAACTGGCAGGCAATCCAAGCGTGCGTGAACCATGGCGGCGGTTTCAGTTAAAAAGTGACCCTTGCTATAAATTAAAATCTTGGGTTTATACGGGTTAGCATGCGGGGTTTTCATATGTTCATAAGTATCACATATACAATCAAAACTTTCAAGGGGTTACTAATAATATGTAATAATCATCAAAAGTATCATTCAGAACCAGAGCCGAAAAACCAAAAAATCCAATACGCTCCGTTTTCCGGAAAAGAAAAACCCCGCATCCGGTTAAGATGCGGGGTTTTTAATGAGCTCTCCAAATCGCACGAGCCTCTCGGCTTTAATGCTTAACTTAGGGAAGCGACCTTCCAGTTGCGGGTAATCATATTTTGATCGGCGCGAACGCTCAGCTGATCGCCGATTTTGGCGTTTTCCAGCTTGGCCTGTTGCTTAAAATCATTGTCCCAGACAATGGTTTGCTCAGTGGCTTTGCCGGGCATGTTGGTGGTATAAAGAACGATGAAGTTCTTATCGCTGTTGATCTGCCTGACTTCTCCGGTCAGCAGGCGGATATCGTTCGTCCGCATTGCCTCGATCGGACCGGCGATAGAACTGACCTTCCAATTCTTCGTGATCACATTCTGATCCGCCGTCAGCGTGATGCTGTCGCCGATGCTGGCTTTGTTGAGCTTATCCGTGACACTCTGGTTTTCCGTGTCCCACACGATATGCTGCTCGATCAGGATTCCCTTGTCATCCATGTCCTTGGTGCGGAGCAACATCGTGTGGTTGGAGCGATCGATCGCGATAATCTCGCCGCTGACAGTCCTGCCGTCGGTGCGTAGAAGCGCTTTTTCTGCGATCGCCAAAGCACCGCCGACCGAAGTTACTTTCCAGCTGCGTGAAATAGGATTCTGGTCCGCATCCACGGTCACGATCTGGCCCATGCGCGCATTTTTGAGCTGCTGGATCTCCGCCAAGCTCTCATCCCAAACGATTTTGTAGCTTTGAATGCCGCTCGAATTGTCCGAATTGGAAGCCAGTGTCATCGAGTTGCTGTTCTGATCGATGCTGACGACCTTTCCGATCAATGTTTCCGCGTGAACCGTTCCAGCCAACCCTATAAAAAGGGCTGCAATCGAAGCGACCAGCATGTTCTTATTCATAAACTTTCTCCTGTATTAATATTCGTTTCAACACGATCAGCTTAAACGAATCCAGGAAATTGCAAAATCAGGGCAATCGCTCGATTTGTTATGGGGGAAATGCCCGCCACTGCTGCGGCGTGATGAGGGCAAGCAAATCTGCTAAGAGTCCAAGCGGTTTACCACTCGGTAGGGAAATAATCCTTTAAGAATTTTCCGCACCAATGTTTCCCCGTATTGATCCCGTCAAAAAAGGGATCGCACACACGCGCCGCCCCGTCCACAATATCGAGGGGCGGTTGAAAATCATGGACGTCCTGCTTGAACTTGGAAAGATGCGCGGGATCCTCATCGGTCACCCAGCCGGTATCCACGGCGTTCATGTAAATACCGTTCTTCACCAAACTGCCGGCGGCGGTATGCGTCAGCATATTGAGCGCCGCCTTTGCCATATTGGTGTGGGGATGACGGTCGATTTTATTCGTCGCGTGAAACTTGCCTTCCATCGCAGTGACGTTGACCATATGCTTTTTGCCCGTAAAATCCCGCCGCATCATCGGTTCCAACGAATTGCACAGAACAAAAGGGGCGATGGCATTCACCAGCTGCAGCTCGAACATCTCCGCGGTCGCGATCTCGCCCAGGCGCAAACGCCAACTATTTATTGTGCGCAGATCCACTTGCTGCAGATCCACATCGAGCTTGCCTACAGGAAAAACCTCATCGGCTTTGAGCGAAACGTCATGCGGATAGGGGATCTGAGAAAGCGCCGCAGAGGCCCTCAGCCCGATGCCCGGGGCCTTTCCCATCCAGCTGATGGCCAAAGCGTCCACGGCCTGCAAATTGGATGTCGAATACGAAACAAGTTCTCGTTTGCAGTCATCATATTTCTGGAGCAGTTGCCGCGCATCCTCCGGAAGGTCCGAAAGAGGCAGCTGCTCATTGGCCATTAAGTGCGCGTAAAATCCAGCGGGGCGACGGACGGTTTGCGCCGCGTTGTTGATCAAGATATCCAAACGAGTGTAACGCTGTTGGATGAAGTTGCAGAATATTTCAACGCTCGGCGTATGTCGCAGGTCCAACCCATAGATATGAAGTCTATTTTTCCACTGCCCAAAGTCCTTTTCGCGCGCGTAGCGCAGGGCCGAATCGACCGGAAACCGCGTCGTCGCGATCACGGTCGCCCCGGCGCGCAGCATCATCAGCGTCGCCTGGTATCCGATCTTCAGACGTGATCCGGTGATGAGCGCGATCTGACCCGACAGATCCGCCGTCTGAAAGCGCTTTTTGTAATTCAACTCGGCGCATTTTTGGCACATCGAATCGTAAAAAAAATGAAGCTTGTTGTACGGAGCATGGCAGATATAGCAGTTACGTGTGGAATTGAGCTCACCGTTTTGGAGCAAAGCTCCCGCATCGACCCCCAGCAAACGTTCCGGCGCTTCAAAAACCTGCGTATCGCGCGCCGCCCGAATGCCGGTGGTTGCGCGAGCCTGCCGATCTTGCCGAAGGGATTTTTGGCGGAGACTTTTGATGTACCGATTACGCCGCAAGCGCAGGTCTTCGGAGCTCGGTCGGGCGATTTGCCCCGTCACTTTTTCGAGCTCCGCGCGTTCCTCCGCCTTTAAATTCACCCATACCTCCGGATGATCGATCAGGTAACGGAGCAGTTCAACGCTGGTTTTGATTTTTTCTGAAAGGTTGGTTTCTTTTATAGGTTCCATAGCAATAAATATTTTATATTTTTCGGCTGTCGTAGGCCCAATGGAGCACGGCTTGACGATGACGGGGGCGGCAGCCAACCTCTCCCGGGAAGCAATTGTTTTTTATTTGCACGATATGCCGTTTGATCGCGAGCCAACGCTTGATCTGCCAATCATCCACTTCGGCAAGCCGGCGCCCTTGATAGTACCGGCAAT